>JAHECM010000082.1 GCA_024641725.1 Limnohabitans sp.
TTTCACGCGCAGGTCGTTGTCAGCGGCGATTTCTTGGGCGGTCACCAGGTCAAAGCGCGCTTGCGCATCGCGCGTGTCGGTGATGGTGGCGGTGCCGACCTCGAAGTTGCGCTTGGCACTGGCCAGTTGTTCGGCCACGGCGGCTTTTTGGGCCTGCACGAAAGTCAGGCTGTCCTTGGCGGTCAGCACGTCGAAATACGCTTGGCTCACCCGCACGATCAGGTCTTGGTCGGCTTGGCTGAGTGCGGCCTGGGCTAGCTCCAGCCCTTTTTGGCTCTGCTGGTAAGTGGCCAGGTTGGCAGGGCGGTACAGTGGCTGACTTGCGTTGATGCCAGCAGTTTGAGCGGTGTAGGGACGATTTTGATTGCCTGTGGGCAAAACGCTACCGTTGATTCCGAACGTCTCAAATTGAGACCGTGTCGCCCCTGCACTCAAACCCACCGTCGGCAACAAGGCCGCCTTGCCCTGATCCGCCTTGGCCAGGTTGGCCTCGTACTGCGAGCGCGCCGACTGGTAGTTGGCGTCATACGCCTTGGCCAGGTCGTACATCTGCAAGAGGCTTTGGGCTTGCGAAGCGCCAGCGAAGGCCAAACCGAGCATCAGGCTCAGGGGCAGGCGACGGAACAACGGGGTTGGCATGGAGGACATGGGACGCTTTCTGAATTCAGGAGAAGAAATTTCAGGGAACACAAGACGCCTAAGGGGCTTGAACTTCAATACACCGGCACGGCCGGATCGACTTGCGCCGACCAAGCGTGGATGCCGCCTGCCACATTGGCCACCTCAAAGCCCTGTTGGGCCAAAAAAGCGGCCACTTGCATGCTGCGGCTGCCGTGGTGGCACAGGCAGGCCACGGGGCGGCTGCGGTCGAGCTCGGACAGGCGCGCGGGGATGGTTTGCATTGGCATGTGCACCCAGTCCAACTCGGCTGGGGCCTTGACGCTGGCGGTCTGAACCTCCCAGCCCTCGCGCACGTCGAGCAGCACGGGGCGGGCGCTTTGGCTGAGTGCCCAAGCGGTCACTTGGGCGGGCGTGATTTGTTGCATGGTGGCCGGTGGCGGGTCAGAACTTGAACGGCGAAGGCTCGGCAAAGCCGCTCAGCCGGGGCGCATTGCAGTCCCAAGGTTGGGCGCTGCTGAAGCTGTTGTTGCCGGTGCGGGTCACCACCGTGGCGCGCATCATGGGCTCATGGCCCGTGATGGCCACCAGGCGTCCGCCTGTGTTGAGTTGTTCCAGCAGGGTTTGGGGGACTTCAGCCACCGAACCCGACAGCACGATGGCGTCAAAAGGGCCGTCGGCGACTGCGCCTTGGCTGCCGTCGGCGTGGCGCACGGTGACGTTCGTCACGCCCGCCTTGTACAGGTTCTTTTGCGCCTGGCTGACCAGTGCAGCGTCGCTCTCCAAACTCAAGACGCTGGCGGCTTGGTGGGCCATGAGCGCGGCCATGAAGCCTGAGCCCGTGCCGATGTCCAGCACTTTGTCGGTTTTCTTCAGGCCCAGCTCTTGCAGCATGCGCGCTTGCACGCGGGGGGCCAGCATGACTTGGTGGGCCGCTGCGCCTAAAGGGATGTTCATGTCCACGAAGGCCAAGGCTTGGTGGGCCAAAGGCACGAAATCTTCACGCCGCACAACCGACAGCAATTGCAGCACTTGAGGGTCCAGCACGTCCCAGGGGCGGATTTGCTGTTCGATCATGTTGAAGCGGGCTTGGTTCAGATCCATGGGTTTACTCCGTAAGTGGTTCAAGGTGTCGGTTGGACAATGGGCGCAATTTTAAGGGGCTGTGCTCACACCGGCCTTGCGGCGCAGCCACTGGGCCAGATCGTCCATGTAGCAGTACACCACCGGCACCACCACCAGCGTCAAGAGCGAGGAGGTGATGACCCCGCCGATCACGGCTTGGCCCATGGGGGCGCGTTGCTCGGAGCCCTCGGTCAGGGCAAAGGCCAGTGGCACCATGCCAAAAATCATGGCCAATGTGGTCATCAAGATGGGACGCAAACGCACCTTGGCGGCCAGCAGCAGCGCTGCGGTGCGGTCCAAGCCCGGCACAGGGTGGCCGTGCTCGTCGGTGTGGCCCTCTCTGGCGCGGATGGCGAAGTCCACCAGCAAAATCGCGTTTTTGGTGACCAAGCCCATCAGCATGATGACGCCGATGATGGAGAACATGGACAGCGTGGAGCGGAAGGCCATCAAGGCCAGCACCACGCCAATCAGCGTGAGCGGCAGCGAGGTCATGAGCGCCAGGGGCTGCAAAAAGCTCTTGAACTGACTGGCCAAGATCATGTAGATGAAGATCACCGCCATCAACAGCGCCGAGATGGCGTAGCCAAAGGACTCGGCCATGTTTTTGGTGGAGCCGCCAAATTGGTAACGGTAGCCGGGGGGCAGGTGCAGCTCGTCCATGACCTTGCGGATGTCGGCGGTCACCTCGCCCATGGCGCGGCCATAGGTGTTGCCGTTCAGGGCTACTTCGCGCGTCAGGTCGCGGCGATTGATCTGGCTGGAGCCACTGGACTCGACCAATTTGGCTACTTGACCCAGGCGCACCACACGCGGTGTGCCGTCAGCGGCTGAGGCCACGGTGAAGGGCAGGCGCTCCAAGTCTTGCAGGCTGTTGCGCGCTTCAGGGGCCAGGCGCACGTTCACGTCGTAGGTCTGGTCGTCCGGGGCGCGCCAATTGCCCACGGTTTGGCCGGCAATCAGGGTGCGCAGCGGGCCACCCAGTTGCGCGGTGCCCAAGCCCAGGTCAGCGGCCGATTCGCGCTGCACTTGCACCGACAAAGTGGGCTTGTTGGCGCGTACGCTGGTGTCCAAGTCCACCAAGCCGGGAATGGTTTGCAGCTTAACCAGGGCGATGCGGGCCAGCCGCTCCAGCTCACGCTGGTCAGGGCCTTGCAGCGAAAACTCGATTTGCTTGTTGCCACCGACTGCGTCCAGCAGGCCCACATGGGTGACGATGATGCCGGGCACGCGCTGCAGGCGATCGCGCAGCACGGCCGACATCTCGTCCACATTGCGTTTTCTGTCTTTGCGGTCCACCAGACGCACATACACGCTGGCGTTGTGCTTGCCCAGCGCGGTGCCGGTGTTGAGGGTGGCCACGGTGTAGCGCACCTCGGGGAACTCGCGCAAGATGGCGGTGACTTGTTGGGCCTTGGCCTCGGTGGCCTCGATGGACGAGCCCATGGGCGTCTGGAAGTTGACCGTGGTCTCAGAAAAGTCGGCCTTGGGCACGAACTCTGTGCCGACAAAACGCAGCATGAAGATGCTCAAAAAGAAAATGCCCACAGCCAGCAAGACCGTCTTGCGCTTGTGCACCAGCGCCCAGGCCAAGATGGTTTGGTAGCCGTCGGCCAAGCGGTCGGTGGCGTCTTCAAACCAACGGGTCACGCGGCCAATGGTCTTGTCGTAGAACGTGACGGGGGCATGGCGTTGGCCATGGGCCTCGATGCTCGGGTCGTGCCAGATGCTCGACAGCATGGGGTCAAGCGTGAAGCTGACGAACATGGAGATCATCACCGCGGCCACGATGGTGATACCGAATTCGTGAAAAAACTTGCCGATGATGCCCTGCATGAAACCAATGGGCAAGAACACCGCCACGATGGACAGCGTGGTGGCCAACACGGCCAAGCCAATCTCGGCGGTGCCGTCCATGGAGGCGTTCCAGGCGTTTTTGCCCATCTGCACATGGCGCACGATGTTCTCGCGCACCACGATGGCGTCGTCGATCAACAGGCCCACGCACAGGCTCAGCGCCATCAACGTGATCATGTTGATGGTGAAGCCAAACATGTTCATGAACATGAAGGTGCCGATCAGTGAGATCGGCAGCGTCAGGCCAGTGATGACGGTGGAGCGCCAAGAGTTGAGGAACAAAAAGACGATCAGCACCGTCAAGACGGCCCCCTCGATCAAGGTGCGGCGCACGTTGTCCACCGCCACCCGGATTGGGCGCGAGGCGTCGGTGATCGGCTCCAAGCGCAGCCCGGCCGGGATTTCGGCTTTCATCGCTGCCGTGGCCTTGACCAAGCCGTCGATCACTTCGATGGTGTTTTCGTCCTGCGACTTTTGCACCGTCAGCAGCTGGGTGCGTTGGCCGTTGTACAGGGCCAGGCTGTCCAGTTCTTGCGCGCCGTCTTGCACGCGGGCAACTTGCGACAGGTACACCGGGGCATTGCCCTTGCGCGCCACGATAATGCGGCCAAACTGCTCGGGCCTGAGCATGCGCGACTCGACCTGCACCATGCGCTCTTGCTCCAGCGATCGGATCGCGCCCGCAGGCAGGTCTTGGTTTTCGTTCTTGACGGCGGCCACCACCTGGTCGGTGGTCACGCCCAGCGACTCCATGGCGGCGGGCTGCAAGTACAGGTTGATCTCGCGCTTGGTGCCGCCCACCAGAGTGACCGAGCCCACGCCGCGCACGTTTTCGAGGCGCTTTTTCAGCACCTGCTCAGACCAATTGGTGATCTCCACCGGCGACATGGCCTTGCTGGCGCTGGTGTCGGGGATGACCGCCAGCGACCAGACGGCGCGGCTGGACGGGTCAAACCGCAGCACTTTGGGTTCTTTGACTTCGGTGCGCAAACTCGGGCGCACGGCAGCGACTTTCTCGCGCACGTCCTCGGCCGCTTTGCGCCCGTCAATGTGCAGCTGAAACTCGATCACCACCACCGACTGGTTTTCGTAGCTGCGGGAGGTCAGGGCGTTGATGCCCGCGATCGAGTTGACCGCTTCTTCGATTTTTTTGGAGACTTCGCTTTCGACGATTTCAGGCGATGCACCGGGGTATTCGGTGTTCACCACCACCACCGGAAAGTCGATGTTGGGGAACTGGTCGACTTTGAGGTTTTGGTAAGCAAACAGGCCCAGCACCACCAGGGCGAGCATGAGCATGGTGGCAAAAACAGGGTTTTTGAGGCTGACGCGGGTGAACCACATGGGGCGCTTCCTTTCAGCGGGCCGCTGTGGCCGAGGATGCCGATGTCGCCGATGACGCCGACTCAGCAGGCGCTGCGGCTGGGGCCGTGCGCTGCACCTTCACACCCTCGCGCACCGCGCCCACGCTGCCCACCAGCACCTGCGCGCCTTCGGCCAGTCCCTTGACGGCCACACGCACTTGGCCACTGCCTTCGGCGCGTGCGCCGGGCTCTACGGCCACATGGCGCACCACGTCGCCCTCCAGCACCTGCACATAAGGCTGGGGCTTGTCGGTGCGCACGCTGCTCAGGGGCACGGCAATGGCTTGCACGGTTTGCGTGCCCAGCGTGCCTTGGGCAAACGCGCCATTGCGCACGCCTTCGCGCCCCGCCACGCCCAAGTAGGCCAACACGCTGCGGCTGCCCGCTTGGGTGCTGGGGTTGATGCGCAGCACCTTGGCCGCCACGGGGTTGCTCAGGCCTTCGACCAGCAACTGCGCCTGCATGCCGGGGCGCACTTGGGCGGCGTCGGCAGCGGGCAGGGCGGCTTCGAGTTCGAGCTGCGAGAGGTTGACGATCTCCACCACCCGGGCGTCAATCGCCACGCGCTCGCCAGGCTGCGCCAGGCGCTGCGAAATCTGCCCGGACATGGGGGCTTTGAGGGTGGCGTCGTCCAGCGACTTGCGCGCCACGTCCGCCGCAGCCACGGCCGATTGGTGGGTCGCTTTGGCACCGCTCAGGCTCATCAGCGAGGTTTGCAGCGCGGTGGGTGAGATGAAGCCCTGTTTGACCAGCGCGTCGTTGTTGTCGTACTGCTTTTGCGCAATGTCCATCTGGGCTTTGGCCGCGTCCGCCGACTGCTGCGCCTGACGCCAACGGGCCTGGACCTCGGTCGGGTCGATGCGGGCAATGACTTGCCCCGCCTGCACGCTGTCGCCTTCGCGCACCACCAGGTCCAGCAACTCGCCGGCCACGCGGGCCTTGACCACCGCGCTTTGGGTCGCCTTGAGCGTGCCCGACACCGCCAAGCCCACGCTCAGGCTCTGGGTTTGGGCGGTGAACACGTCGGTGGCTGCCAGCTCCAGCCCAGCGGGGGCCACAGTCGCGCTGGCTGCGGGGGCTTGGGCGCTTTGGCGCTGCTTTAAAAAGCGGGCGCCACCGGCCACGACGACCGCTGCGGCCACGCCGCTCAGAATCCAAAGGGTTGATTTTTTCATGTGCTTGCTCAAGTGGACAGTCCGCGCACCAGCAAATCGGCGTGGTGGCGAATGAAGGTTTCGGGGTCGATGTTTTGGCTGCTGGGGCAGCAGGGGGCCATGGAATGTCGCCAAGTCATCAAAAACAACAAGGGCGCAATGACGGAGTGCGCGGTCAAGTCCAAGTCCACAGGGCGAAACTCGCCTTGGTCAATGCCGCGTTGCAGCACCATGCGCACCAAGGCGAGACCAGGGCTGACAACTTCTTCTTGGTAGAACTGCGCCAACTCCGGAAAATTGTGGGCTTCGCTCATGATCAGTTTGGAAATGCCCGAGGCCTTGGTGGCCCCGTAGCGACGCCACCACTCCAGCATCAACAGCGCCAGCATCGCGCTGGCTGGGCCTTCAAACCGGGCCAATTCTTGCGCGCCCTCGGTCTGTTGGCGCACCACGTTCTCGCGCACCACGGCCTTGAACAGCTCCAATTTGCTGGGAAAGTACAAGAACAAAGTGCCCTTGGACACGCCCGCGTGGGCGGCCACTTCTTCGACCCGGGTGGCTGCAAACCCTTTGTCCACAAACAAGTCGAGCGCCGCCTCCAGCAATTCGCCGGGGCGCGCTTCTTTGCGTCGTTCGCGTTTGTGGGGGTTCAGGTCGGTGGCGTCCATTTACTGACCGTTGGGTTAGTAAATGGAGTTTGCCATAAATTGAAGGCTTTGGGCGGTGCCAA
>JAHECM010000092.1 GCA_024641725.1 Limnohabitans sp.
TCAGCTGCGCAGGGTCTGGCGCTCGGCCTTGATGACGGCGGGGGTGCGTTTGAGCTGGCGCAAGACGGCCTCCAGGTGCTGCTGGTCACGCACAGACACCATGAAGCGCAATTCGGCGGTGTCTTGGGCGGTTTCTTGGCCCATGTCCACGTGAACGATGTCGGCTTCAGCTGCGGCCATGGCACCGGCCACTCGGGCAAGAACGCCCTTGCCGTTGACCACGCTGACTTCGATCGCGGTCTCAAAGCTGCGCACCGGTTCGTCTGACCACTCCACGCCAATGAATCGCTCGCTGTCTTTTTGTTGCAACTTGCGGGCGTTGGCGCATTGGCTGCGGTGCACAGCCAGCCCTTCGCCGCGGCCCAGGTAGCCCACAATCTCGTCGCCCGGAATGGGGTGGCAGCAGTGGGCGTAACTGACAGAGGCGTTTTCGCTGCCGTCGAGCGTGATCGCCCCTTGCGAGACGGATTCGTGTGCCGTGAAGCGTTCGCGCGTCATGAGCAGGGCGTCTGGTTTTTGGCCTCGTTCGCCCAACAGCACCACCAGCCGTTTGGCCACGATGCTGGCGATCCGCTTGCCCAGGCCAATGTCCATCAGCAAGTCCGAACGGTTGCGGTTGCCAGTGAAGCGCAGCAATTTGTCCCACAGGGGCTGCAGTGCGGCTTCGTTGCCCGGCAATGTGTCGATGCCTTCGGCGCGCAGCGCTTGGCTGAGCAGTTTTTCGCCCAGCTGGGTGGACTCGGTTTGCGCCATGGTTTTAAGGTGATGGCGAATCTTGGAGCGCGCCCGTCCGGTGCGCACAAAGCCCAGCCAGGCGGGGTTGGGTGCAGACACCGAGGCGGTGATGACTTCCACCACGTCGCCATTTTTGAGCTCGGTGCGCAAAGGCACTTGGTCGCCGTTGATTTTGGCCGCCATGGCGTGGTCACCCACTCGGCTGTGGATGGCGTAGGCAAAGTCCACCACCGTGGCACCACGGGGCAGGGCCATGATCTGGCTTTTGGGCGTGAACACGTACACGGCGTCTGGGAACAAATCGACTTTGACATGGTCCCAAAACTCGGCGGCATCGCGGGTTTCGCTTTGGATGTCCAAAAGCGACTGCAGCCATTGGGTGCCCAGACGCTCCGATTGGGCGTTGACGGACTTGTGTGTTTTGTAAAGCCAATGCGCTGCCACGCCAGACTCGGCCACCAAGTGCATCGCCTCGGTGCGCATCTGGAACTCGACGTTCACACCCGATGGCCCTACCAGCGTGGTGTGCAATGACTGGTAGCCATTGACCTTGCCAATCGCAATGTGGTCCTTGAACTTGCCGGGCACCGGTTTGTAGAGTTGGTGAAGCAGGCCAAGTGCGGTGTAGCAGTCGATCACCTCTGGCACGATGACCCTGAAGCCATAGATGTCCGTGACCTGGGCAAAGCTCAGGTGCTTGTCGGCCATTTTTCGGTAAATGGAGTGCAGCGTTTTTTCACGTCCACTGATGCGCACCTGCATGCCTGCTTGGGCAAACACGGTTTCAAGCTCGGACTGGACTTTTTGAATCAGATCGCGGCGGCGGTTCCGTGCGCGGGACACGGCTTTGGTCAGCACGGCATAACGCCAGGGCAGGAGGTGCCTGAACGACAGGTCCTGCAGCTCTCGGTAAATTTGGTTCAGGCCCAGGCGGTGGGCGATGGGGGCGTAAATTTCGATGGTTTCGGACGAAATGCGTCCCCACTTGCTGCGCGGCATGTCGCCCATGGTGCGCATGTTGTGGGTGCGGTCAGCCAGCTTGATCAGGATCACCCGCACATCGCGCGCCATGGCCAGCAGCATTTTGCGGAATGACTCGGCCTGGTTTTCCTCGCGTGTGTTGAACTCCAGCTTTTCCAGCTTGGTCAGGCCATCGACCAATTCGGCCACGGGGGAGCCGAATTTTTCAATCAACTCGATCTTGGTGACGCCACAGTCTTCCATGCAGTCGTGCATGAGGGCGGCACACAGGGCTTGGGCGTCGAGCTTCCATTCGGTGCACAGCGCGGCCACTGCGATCGGGTGGGTGATGTAGGGCTCACCGTTTTTGCGCATTTGGCCCAGGTGCGCCTCATCGGCAAAGCGGTATGCCTTGCGCACCAGCTCGATGTCGGTGGCGCTCATGTATTCCAGCCGGTCGGTCAGTGCTGCAAAACTGGCTGCTGCCGCATTGGCCGCAGCTGGGCCTGGGGCCACGGCTTGGCTCTTGACAGGCTTGGAAGTGACAGGGATGGGAACGCGCATGTCTTCAATGTAACGCAAGGCAGGGGCGATCTGAGGACCAGACGTGACAAAGCCCCAGGACTGGGGCTTTGTTCAGAGTTTTGGCTGAACCTGGTTGGAGCCAGGTCAGGCCGCGTCGGGGTCAGACCACGCGTTTGAGCATCTCGATGCCCACTTTGCCGGCAGCGATTTCGCGCAGAGCGGTCACGCCAGGCTTGTTTTTGCTTTCAATGCGGGGAGTGTGTCCCTGGCTCAGCATGCGGGCACGGTAAGTGGCGGCCAAAACGAGCTGAAAGCGATTGGGGATTTGTTGCAGGCAGTCTTCAACCGTGATGCGGGCCATGATGTTTTCCTTGGAATGTCAGTCGATTTTGAGGGCTCTGAAGGTGTCAGCCCGGGCGCGGCGCTGAGCGATGTATTTGAGCCGCTGGGCATGCACCACAGCTTTGAGGTCAAACAAGGCCCGTTCAAAGACTTCGTTGATTATAACGAAGTCAAATTCTTGGGCCTGGGCCAGCTCCTCTGCGGCATTGCGCAGGCGCATCTCGATGATGTCGGGGGCGTCTTCCCCCCGGCGCTCCAGACGCGAGCGCAACTCCTCCCAGCTCGGGGGCAGGATGAAGATCAGCACCGCGTTGGCGTACATGCGCTTGATCTGGATGGCGCCTTGGTAGTCGATTTCGAGCACCACATCGGAGCCCTGGGCCATGCGGTCCTCGATCATTTTTTTGGAGGTGCCGTAGCGCTGGCCGTGCACATGCGCCCATTCCACAAATGCGTCGGCCAGCACCATGCTGTCGAACTCTTGCGGCGAGACGAAAAAGTACTCGCGCCCGTGTTTTTCTTGCCCACGCGGGGCGCGCGTGGTGTGCGAGACCGAGGGGTGTACGCCCGAGTCCAGCGCCATCAACGCTTTGACGAGGCTGGATTTTCCGGCCCCGCTGGGGGCGGCCACGACGAAAAGATTGCCTGGGTAGTCCATGGTGGTTTCCGGTTTATTCGATGTTTTGGACTTGCTCGCGCATTTGCTCGATCAGCACTTTCATGTCCACCGAAATGCGGGTCATCTCCAGCACCGCCGATTTGGAGCCCAGGGTGTTGGCCTCGCGGTGCAGTTCTTGGATCAAAAAGTCCAGACGTTTGCCCATGTCGCCGCCCTGGGTCAGCAAACGGCTGATTTCGTCCAAGTGGGCGCGCAGCCGGGTCAGTTCTTCGGCCACGTCAATGCGGATGGCAAAGGCCGTGGCCTCGGTCAGGGCGCGGTCTTGGGCGGTTTCAGGCAGGGTGTTGCCCTCGGCCAGGGCCATGGCGTCTTTCCAGCGGTCCAAAAAGCGCTGGCGCTGCTGCTCGACCAGTTGCGGCACCAGCGGCACGGCCTGCTCAGCCAGGGTGCGCAGCTGGCCAATGTGGCCTTGCAGCATCTCACTCAGGCGCGCCCCTTCGCGGGCACGGGCGTCGCGCAGGGCCTCGATCGCTTCGCTGGCCAGCGCCGTCCAGGCCGCGTCGTCCACGGGCTGGGTGTTGGTGCCGCCTTGGCTCAGGCGCAGCACGTCGGCCACGCTCAGGTCGCGGGCATTGGGCAGCCAGTCTTGGATTTTGTCTTGCAAAGCGGCCAAGCGCTGCAGCGATTGGGGCGTAGGGGAGGGCAGTGCCGCGCCTTCGCCCGCTTCCAGGCTGGCGCGCACTTCCACTTTGCCTCGGCGCAGCTGTTGGGTGACCAGCTCGCGCAGGGTGGGCTCCAGTTGACGAAGCTCTTCGGGCAAGCGAAACCCCAAGTCCAAAAAGCGGCTGTTGACCGAACGGATTTCCAGCCCCAAGCGGGTGTGCTGGTGGGGGCTGGTGGCGCTTTCGCCCTCGGCCTGTTGCAGCGTTTTTTGGACGCTGGCATACCCGGTCATACTGTAAACTGGCATGGATCAAGTTCCTTTGGGGCGGCCCGTCAATTCAAGGCTTGCACCCGATGTGCCGCGCTGAATGGGCGGCATGAAACGAGGCATTATCGCAAACTCGCCCGGACCCCTCGGTCTGGCCGTGAACCCCACACCTTGAGCACCACACCATGACCTCTACCGCCTATGTCCGCACTGGCCGCAACGCCGACGCCCTGCGCCCCGTGCGCATCACCCGTGGCTACACCATCCATGCCGAAGGCTCGGTGCTGATCGAGTTTGGCAACACCCGCGTGCTGTGCACCGCCTCGGTCGAAGAGAAAGTGCCTGGCCACAAAAAAGGCAGCGGCGAAGGTTGGGTGACTGCCGAATACGGCATGCTGCCCCGCGCCACCCACACCCGGGGTGACCGAGAAGCGGCGCGCGGCAAGCAAAGCGGCCGCACCCAAGAAATCCAGCGCCTGATCGGGCGCTCCATGCGCGCGGTGTTTGACCTCAAAAAACTGGGTGAGCGCACCATCCACCTGGACTGTGACGTTTTGCAGGCCGACGGGGGCACCCGCACCGCCAGCATCACCGGGGCGTTTGTCGCTGCGCAAGACGCGGTCAACTGGCTGATCTCGACGGGCAAGTTGCAAGCCACGCCCATCATTGACCATGTGGCCGCGATTTCGGTGGGGCTCAAAGACGGTGCCGCGCTGCTCGACTTGGACTACCCCGAAGACTCGGCCTGCGACACCGACATGAACGTGGTCATGACCGGGGCCGGGCATTTTGTCGAAGTGCAAGGCACCGCTGAGGGCGTGGCCTTCAGCCGCGTCCAGATGGACAGCATGCTGGCGCTGGCCGAGCAGGGCATTGCGCAGTTGGTGCAACTCCAAAAACAAGCGCTGGGCTTGTGAGCGCTGGAGCGGTTCGCATGAAGATCGTTCTGGCTTCCAACAACCAGGGCAAGCTGGCCGAATTGCAAGCCATGCTGGCCCCCTTGCAGGTCGCGCTGGTGCGCCAGGCCGAGCTGAACATCCCCGAGGCCGAGGAGCCCTTTCGCACGTTTGTTGAAAACGCGCTGACCAAGGCGCGCCACGCCGCCCGCCTGTCGGGCCTGCCCGCCTTGGCCGACGACGCGGGCTTGTGTGTGGACGCCTTTGACGGCCAACCTGGCGTGGACACGGCCTATTACGCCACCCGATTTGGCTACGCCAAAAGCGACGACAACAACGTCAGCGCCTTGCTCGAACAAATGCAAGGCGTCACAAACCGCCGTGCCGCCATGGTCAGCACGCTGGTGGCGGTGCGCAGCGCAGACGACCCTGAGCCCCTCATCGCGATGGGCCGCGTGGTGGGTGAGATCACCCGTGAGCGGCGTGGCAGCAATGGCTTTGGCTTTGACCCGGTGATGTGGCTGCCCGAGTTTGGCAAGACCTTTGCCGAATTGCCGGTCGAGGTTAAAAACGCCCACAGCCACCGGGGCCGCGCCACGCAGCAGATGTTGGCGCTCCTGCGCGAGCGCTGGATGGGGGCATGAGCAACGCCAGCCCCCTCGACCCTGTGCACGCCATGCGCCCGGGCCTGCTGCAGCTCAGCGGTCTGCCGCCCTTGTCGCTGTACGTGCACCTGCCGTGGTGCCTCAAAAAATGCCCCTACTGCGACTTCAACTCGCACGAGTGGCGTGGCGCAGACGATCCGCGCAGCACGCAAGCCGCCTACATCGACGCCTTGATGGCCGACTTGGAGGCCAGCTTGCCCCTGATTTGGGGCCGCACGGTGCAGACCATTTTTTTGGGGGGTGGCACGCCCAGCTTGTTCTCGCCCGAGGCCATTGACCGCTTGATTGGTGGCCTGCGCGCCCGCTTGCGCTTGTCAGCCGACTGCGAAATCACCCTCGAAGCCAACCCGGGTACGTTTGAAAAAGACCGCTTCAAGGCGTTTCGCCAAGCGGGCATCACCCGCCTGTCGGTGGGGGTGCAAAGTTTCAATGACGCGCACCTCAAGGCACTTGGGCGCGTGCACGACCGGGCCCAAGCCTTGGCGGCCTTGACCGAGGCCGCGCAGGTGTTTGACACCTTCAACCTCGACCTGATGTACGCCCTGCCTGGCCAAACGCTGGCGCAGTTGAGCGAAGACGTGGACACGGCGCTGGCGTTTGCGCCCCCCCACCTGTCGATCTACCACCTCACCATCGAGCCCAACACCGTGTTCGCCAAGCACCCGCCAGTGCTGCCCGAAGACGACGATGCCTACGCCATGATGGACCTGCTGACCGAGCGCACCGCCCAAGCGGGTTTGGGGCGTTATGAAGTCTCGGCTTACGCCAAGCCAGGGCACGCCTGTGCACACAACCTGAACTATTGGCAGTTTGGAGACTACTTGGGCATTGGCGCGGGGGCGCACAGCAAACTGAGTTTTGCGCACCGCATCGTGCGGCAAGTGCGCTACCGCGAGCCCCAGCTCTACATGGCGCAAGCCACCCAGGGCGAGCCCGTCACCCAGCACCACGAGATTGCAAGGCAAGACCTGCCATTTGAATTCATGCTCAATGCCTTCCGACTGAAAGAAGGGTTTGCATTGACCGATTACATGGAGCGCACGGGCTTGGCCATGACCAGCTTGCAGGCGGGTCTGCAAGAGGCCGAAAGATTGGGCTTGGTGGCGCGGGACTTCGC
>JAHECM010000095.1 GCA_024641725.1 Limnohabitans sp.
CCTCAGCCACAGCCTGGGCGGCGTGAACCCGCGCCTGCACCACGGCACCTTGAACGCCATGTTCTTGCCCGCCGTGGTCAATTTCAACGCCGCCGCCGAATCGGTGCAAAAAGACCATCGCGTGAACCGCATGGCCCAAGCCATGGGCTTGCACAGCGGCTCTGACATCCCCGAAGCCATCAAAGACATGTGCGCCCGTTTGGGCTTGCCCACCGGCTTGGGGGCGATGGGCGTGAACGAAAGCCAGTTCGACCCGATCATCACTGGCGCTTTGGCCGACCACTGCCACAAGACCAATCCTCGCATCGCCACAGCAGATGAATACCGCGAGATGCTGAGGGTCAGCCTCTGACCATCCGCCACCGAGCGGCGGCGGCCTTCAGCGCGTGCTGACCAGGCCGTTTCGGGGTGAATTCATGCCCGGCGAGCGCCGACGTGGCCTGGCCGCCTTGGCCGCTTGCCCTCTTTCGGCAGCGTCCCAGGCCGAGCGGGCCCAGCGCACCGCTTCGGTGGGCGCGTCAAACATCGCGTCCGGGGCAGCCCAGTAAGACAGCGCGACGGTCTTGCCCTTCATCGAATAGGTGAAAGGCGTGAGCCTCAACGCTTCAAAGTCGCAGCGGTTGATGTCGTCCACCTTCAGGTAAAGCCGATGGTCCGTGACGATGGCGAACATCAAGCCCTCGTGGTAGAGGCCATGCCCGCCAAACATGCGGCGGGCATGAACCTCGCCCCAGCCCTCGAACAACTCCTGCAAAAAGGGTATGAAGTCGCTCAAAGGCTGCCTCTGCCGTTTTGGGCGTGGTATTTCTGGGTGGTCTCCCAAGCCACGGCTTGCAGGTGGGCCGCCACATCGGCGGGCAAACCAGCGGTGTAACGGTTCCCCACGGGGTTGACCTTGAAGACCGACGCCAGCACCGTGCAGGCGCCCAGGTAGGTGCCTTGCAAGGTGGGGTGGCGCTTGTCGCCAATGATGAGCGGCACGTCTGGGCGCAGGGCCAGCGACTGCGCAAAGGCCAAGCCCGCAGGCACCACCAAGGCGTTGTTGGCTTTGCCCACCTTGGTGTACTCGGCGGCCAGGGGCTCGGTCATTTCAGGCTTGTCCGAATAGGCCCAGGACATGAACAGGATGGGTTCAGCGCCATGTTGGCGCACGGTGTCGCTGTGCTTTTTGGCAAATTCGTGGAAGACACTTTGCAGCTTGGGATGGATGGGGCACTGGCTGCAGTCCATCATCATCACCGCGTCAAAAGGCTTGTCGAAGGTGTTGAATCGCACCTCGTTGTCGCCCACAAACGAATAGCTCGACACGCCACCGGGCTTGAAATACGCCTGCATGTCGTGCCAGTTGATGCCCGAGCCGCTGATGGTGGCCGACACGTTGCGGGCGTTGCGCTTGCCCGTGTCGGACTGCGCCATCAGCAACTGACCCACATGGCCGTGCATCGAATTGTTGTAATAAAAGAAACTGTTGCCCACCCACAGCATGCTGCGGATTTGGCCGGGCGCAGCCGCCTGCTTGGCGGGCGGTTCGGCAGGTGCCAGCGCTGTGGTGCCGCATGCACCCAGGCCAAGCGAGAGCAGCAAAAGCACTGCGGGACGGGTGATGTGGCGCATCCAGTTCATGGGATTCCTCGGGGTTGAAATGACCAACCCCAATGTGCCGCAAGGGCTTGGCTCAGTCAGTCACCTGGGTGCGCATGGCCATGATCGGGCATCTTGGCCCCCACATGGACCTCGCCCCGCGCCTCGGCCAGCTCCACCTGACGCTGGCGCTCGGCCAATTTTTCTTTTTGCTCGGGTGTGCGCTGGTCGTGGCAATGGGCACAGCTCACGCCCAAAACATAGTGGGGTGACTGTTTGTCTTCGGCACTCAAGGGCCAGCGGCAAGAGCGGCACAGATCGTGGTGGCCCAAACCCAGCCCATGGCCCACACTCACGCGTTCGTCGAACACAAAGCAATCGCCCTCCCAAGTGCTTTGCTCGGGTGAAATTTCTTCGAGGTACTTGAGGATGCCGCCTTCGAGGTGAAAGACCTCCTCAAAGCCGCGCATTTTCATGAGTGCGGTGGATTTTTCGCAGCGGATGCCGCCGGTGCAGAACATGGCCACTTTGGTCTTTTTGGCAGCATCGCCCTGCAAGTTTTCTTGCGCGTCCAGCCAGGCGGGCAGTTGCACAAAAGTTTTGATGTTGGGGTTGACCGCGCCCTTGAAGGTGCCAATGGCCACCTCGTAGTCGTTGCGCGTGTCGATCACGACCACGTCCGGGTCGGCCAGCAAAGCGTTCCAGTCGGCGGGTTTGACGTATTGGCCCACGGTCTTGTTCGGGTCCAGCTCGGGCACGCGCAGGGTCACGATCTCTTTTTTGAGCTTGACCTTCATGCGGGTGAATGGCGGCTTGGGGCTCCAAGATTCCTTGTGTGGCAAGGTGGCCAAGCGTGGGTCGGCGCGCAAAAACGCCAGCACCGCGCGGATGCCCGCTTCGGGCCCGGCAATCGTGCCGTTGATGCCTTCATGGGCCAAGAGCAAGGTGCCCTTCACATCGTTGGCCTCGCAGCAGGCCTGCAAGGGCGCTTGCAGATCGGCAAAGTCGGGCAGGTCGACGAATTTGTAGAGGGCGGCGGTGAGGTAGTTGGCGGTGGAATCCATGGGCAGATTATCCCAGCTCCGTCACAGGGCGCGGACCTGCCGGGGGTCGGGTCGTTCCAGCCATTGCGCAAATTCATGCGCCAGTTGTTGGCTGGCCCGTGCAGCGGCGCTCCAGACCTTGACACGCCCTGCCAGGTCGCGGTCGAAGGTCATGAAATCGTGGCGGTCGGGCAGTTTGCCGCCCGGCAGGGTTTTGACCCATTCGGGGTTGGGGGCCAGCACGATGGTGTGGTCCAAAAACGCTGTCGCGCCGTGTCGCCATTTGAGCGCTTTGTCCAGCCAGCCGGGCACCACGTTTTGCTGGAAGTGCGGGTAAAGCACGATGGACCGGTCTGGCCCTTTGGCGGGCGCGGTCCAGTTCAGGTGCAGGTGGTAGTCGGTGATGCCGCCGTCCCAATACGCGCCAGCGGGAGCGCCGGGAATGTCGTGCACAGCTTTCAGGGCAAACGGAATCGAGCAGCTGGCCTGCACTGCGGACATGAAGTTGCCCTCGGTCAGGGCCACGGCTCGGGTGCGAAAGTCCTGTGCGTCAAACGGCAAAGCCGCCCCTTGTGCAGAAAACACCACCCGCTCCAGCCAGCCGCCCAGCGCCCGGCGACTGACGGCGTTGCTGAGGTAGGCCCCGGCGTAGCCCAGCGGCGTGGCCAGCGGGTGCTCACGGTGCAGGATGTGCCGCCCGCGTGAGGTGACGATGTGCAGGCGGTAACGCGGGTGCTGGAGCGCTTGTTGGACACGCCCACCGTAAAAGGCCTGCAGACTTTGGCCAAAGGCCTCGCTCACCTGCTCTGCCGTGACGCGTTTGTGTCCAGGCAAGGGCTCGTAATGCTGGTGGATGTAGTCGTGCTCCAGCCGCTCAAAGGCCGCTACGGGCTCATTCAGGCAGGCGGTGGACATGCGCCAAGCGCCAATCGATGCGCCCACCAGGCCCACAGGCTGATGGCTTTGGGCCAGCCAGTTGCCAAAGATGAAGCGGTCCAAGGGGCCAAGAATCAGCCCTTTGGGCCCCCCGGCGGCTGCCGGTATGACCGCAATGTGCTCGGGCCGCAGCCCGTGTTCTTGGAGATGCGCCAAAGCTTTGGGGCCAGCATGAATGTGGAGGGCGTGCATCCGACTATTGTGCCGTCAGCTGGCGCTGTTGCATCACAGATCCCAAGGGGAATTGGTAGGAGCCGCACCCAGTGCACGATGGGGTGTGCGATGGGGTGCGCGATGGAGCGCCCGAGGTCCTCTGGCCATCGCGCACAGGGTGCTGCTCCCACAAGACAGCATGCCCCTGCGACCTGGCGATTCGTAGGAGCCGCACCCCGTGCGCGATCAGCGGCTTGCTGGCCTATTTCTTGTTGCTTTGCAACTTGGCAAACGCACTGGCCATGGCCGAGCCGGTCGCGACAGGTGGCGAGGTGTAGCCGCCGCCACTGTGGCCACCGCCACGCTGGCGGTTGTCGCGCCCTGCCCCTTCAAACTTGTTGTCCCTCGGACCATCGCGCCTTGCGGGCGCAGAGTCGAGTTTCATGGTCAGGCTGATGCGCTTGCGGGCCACGTCCACTTCGAGCACCTTGACTTTGACGATGTCGCCGGTCTTGACCACTTCGCGGGCGTCGCTCACGAACTTGTTGGCCAGCTGGCTGACATGGACCAAGCCGTCTTGGTGCACGCCCAGATCCACAAACGCGCCAAACTGCGCCACGTTGCTCACGGTGCCTTCGAGCGTCATGCCCTCTTTCAGGTCCTTGATGTCTTCCACGCCGTCGGCCAAGCGCGCCACCTTGAAGTCTGGGCGCGGGTCGCGGCCGGGTTTTTCCAACTCGCCCAAGATGTCTTGGATGGTGATCGCGCCAAACTTGTCGCTCACAAACAGCGCGGGTTTGAGTGACTTCAACACGTCCGAGCGACCCATGATCTCTTGGATCGGTTTGGCCGTTTTGACAATGATTTGCTCTACCACCGGGTAGGTTTCGGGGTGCACGCCGGTCATGTCCAGCGGGTTGTCGCCGCCGCGAATGCGCAAAAATCCCGCGCTTTGCTCAAAGGTCTTGGCCCCCAAACCGGTCACCTTCAGCAAGTCTTGGCGCGTCTTGAACACCCCATTGGCATCGCGCCAACGCACCACCGACTTGGCCACCGTGCTCGACAGCCCCGACACCCGCGAGAGCAGCGGTACGCTGGCGGTGTTCAGGTCCACGCCGACCGAGTTCACGCAGTCCTCGACCACGGTGTCCAAGCTGCGGGCCAGCTCGCTTTGGTTCACATCGTGCTGGTACTGGCCCACCCCAATGCTTTTGGGGTCGATTTTGACCAACTCGGCCAGCGGGTCTTGCAAGCGGCGCGCAATCGAGGCCGCGCCGCGCAGGCTCACGTCCACGTCGGGCATTTCCTGGCTGGCGAATTCGCTGGCCGAATACACCGAAGCGCCCGCCTCGCTGACCACCACTTTTTGGATTTCTGCAACGTCGTGCAGTTTGGCCAACTGCTTGATCAGGTCGCCCGCCAGTTTGTCGGTTTCGCGGCTGGCGGTACCGTTGCCAATCGCGATCAGGTTCACACCGTGTTTCTCGCACAGCTTGGCCAGTGTGAAGAGCGAACCATCCCAGTCCTTGCGCGGCTCGTGGGGGTACACGGTGGAGGTGTCAACCAATTTGCCTGTGGCGTCCACCACGGCCACCTTCACGCCGGTGCGGATGCCTGGGTCCAGGCCCATGACCACGCGCGGGCCAGCGGGGGCGGCCAACAACAGGTCGCGCAGGTTGTCGGCAAAGACTTTGATGGCCACGGCCTCCGCGTCTTCGCGCAGGCGGGCAAACAAATCGCGCTCGGTGGACAGGCTGAGCTTGACGCGCCAGGTCCAGGCCACGCACTTGCGGATCAGGTCGTCGCTGGGACGGGCTGCGTGACTCCAGCCCAGGTGCAGCGCGATCTTGCCTTCGGCGATGCTGGGTTTGCCAGGTTCTGGCTCGACCGGAAGAACCAGTTTGGCGTCCAGCATTTCCAGCGCTCGGCCCCGGAACACCGCCAAAGCGCGGTGGCTGGGCACACGGCCAATCGGTTCGTCGTAGTCAAAGTAGTCGCGAAACTTGGCCACATCGGGGTTGTTTTCGTCCTTGCCCTCAGCCCGTTTGCTCCTGAACAAGCCCTCGCTCCACAGCCATTCACGCAGGGCTTGCACCAGGCTGGCGTCTTCGGCCCAGCGCTCGCTCAGCAAGTCACGCACACCCTCCAACACGGCTGCGGTGGTGGTGAAGTCCGCGCCCTCGATGGCCCCCGCAGCCAGCACGAAGGCGGCGGCCTCGGCGTGCGGGTCGAGCGTGGGGTCGGCAAACAGCTTGTCGGCCAGAGGCTCCAGCCCGGCTTCGCGGGCAATCATGCCCTTGGTGCGGCGCTTGGGCTTGTAGGGCAGGTAAATGTCTTCGAGCTCCTGCTTGGTGGGCGCGCCCTCGATGGCGACCAGCAGTTCGGAGGTCATCTTGCCCTGCTCATGGATGCTCTTGATGACGGCGGCGCGGCGGTCTTCCAGCTCGCGCAAATAGCCCAAACGGGCCTCCAACTCGCGCAGCTGGATGTCGTCCAAGCCATCGGTCGCTTCTTTGCGGTAACGGGCGATGAACGGGACGGTCGCTCCACTGTCGAGCAAGTCCACAGCGGCTTTGACCTGTTCGGGTCGGATCTTGATCTCGGCGGCCAGCTGGGCCTGAATTTTCTGCATGTCTCGGGTCACATCGGGATGGGGAAAGCGGGCGAGTTTGCCACAAGCAGCAAACCGGTTTTCCGTCTGTTCTCGGGAGGCCTGGGATGTTTCCAAACAAGCGTGCCTGGTGTTCAATGGAACCAAGCCCACGCATCTGGCCTTGGGTCACGAAGGGCGCCACTGCTTTGAGGGCCGGTTCCACCGCTGAACCAGCCTCGCGCAGAGGCCCACGCCGTCAGTTCAGCCTTGCGCCATGCCCGCACGCAAGGCTTTGCGCAGGCCCTCCCCCACTTCGGGGCGTGCGGCAAACGGGTCGGGTGGGTTGTTGCCCATGACGATCGATTCCATCCGGCTTTGCACATTGCCCAGCGCCTGCGGGTGGCTGTAGATGTAGAACTGGCCTGAAGCGACCGCATCAAAGACTTTTTGCGCCACATCGGCGGCTGACACTTTGCCGCTGCCC
>JAHECM010000098.1 GCA_024641725.1 Limnohabitans sp.
TATTACGGCTACGGTTACCAGGTCTGGACTTTCCCCGGACAGCAGCGCCGTTTTGCCTTGTTGGGGGTGTACGGGCAGGCCATCTTTGTGGACCCGGCACAAAAGCTGGTGATGGTGCATCTGGCGGCCAACGCCACCGCCAAGGCCGGGCAGACCAGCATGGGCCGTGAGATGGGTGCGCTCTGGTACGGCTTGGTCACGCACCAAGGCCGCTGGTGACGGCCTTCAACGTTTGTTGACCAGTACGATGCCCATCGCCACCAGCCCCAGCGCGGCCAGCAACGTGGGGGTCACTGGCTCGCCCAGCAGCAAGGTGCCAAACAGCAGGGCAAACAGCGGGGTCAAAAACACAAAGGCCGAGATTTTGGTGGCCGGGTAGCGGCCCAGCATCCACATCCATGCCAGGTAGCTGGCAAAGGCGCCGACCACGGTTTGGGCCAACACCGAGCCCCAGGCCAATGGGCTCCAGCCCGCAAAGCTCCAAGTCTCGCCCAGCGCCAACGAGATCCACGGCACCACCAAGGCGGTGGTGGCGATTTGGTAGAACAGCAACTTTTCGGGCGAGATGCGTGTCAGCCCAGTGGCGCGGATGGACACCGTGGTCAGGCCCCACAAGGCGCCAGCGGCCAAGCCCAGCAAGTCGCCCGTGGCACTGCCGGTGGCGCTGCTCAGGCCTTCGCGCATGGCAAAGGCCACAGCCACAAAGGCGCAGCCCAAGCCCAGCCACTGCAGCGGGCGCAGGCGCTCGGCGGGCACGAACAGCGGCACCAGCGCGGCCACCCAAAACGGTGAGGTGTACAAAAACACCGTCAGGCGCGAGGCGGTGGTGTGCAAGAGGCCCAGGTAGATGCAGGCGAACTCGGCCGCAAACAGCGCGCCCGCCAGCAGACCGGGCCACAGGCTGGCGTCGCGCTCAAAGAGTTTGACACCGCGCAGGCGGCACCACAGCAGCAGCAGCGCGCAAGCCCCGATGCAGCGCACGCTCGCTTGCATGAGCGGCGGCACTTCGGCCATGGCGGACTTGACCAGCACCTGCTGCAGCCCCCAAAACATGCAGCACAGCACCAGCGTGCCGATGGCGATGCCATCCAAATGGTCTTTGCGAAGCGCGTTTGAAGTCATGCCCGAGATTGTGCCGCCAGGCGCTCGCTGGCGCTGTCACCCGCACGGCTTGACGCCCGGGTAACATGCGGGGCCGATAAGCATGACCCATGCCTTACCCCACCCCCTTGGAGACACACCATGTCGCGTGACCCGTGGCCGACTGGCCAGAGCAGCCGCCGAGATTTGCACCGCATGGCGCTGGCTTTGGCGCTGGCGCCATGGGCCAGCGCATGCACCCCTGCGCCGCTGCGCTCCTTAAGCGCTGGCCCGCAGTGGCAATCTGACCCCTTCGCCTTGGGCGTGGCCAGTGGTCAGCCCCAACCCGACAGCGTGGTGCTGTGGACGCGCTTGCGCATGGCGCAGGCCGATGCCGCCCACCAAGCCCAGCCCCAAACCGTGGTGTGCGAGCTGTTTGCCGACGAAGCCTTGCGCCAGCCCCTGCGCCAATGGGCGGTGCAGACCGATGCCAGCCGCGCCCACAGCGTGCATGCCCTGGCCACGGGGCTGCAGCCTGGGCGCAGTTATTGGTACCGTTTTGTGTGTGGCAGCGCGGCCAGCCCGGTGGGGCGCACCCGCACCAGCCCAGCGCTGAACGACAAGGTCGAGCGTTTGCGCCTGGCGCTGGCGTCTTGCCAGCATTACGAGCAGGGCTACTTCGTGGCCCACCGCGAGATGGCCCAGCGCGATTTGGACGTGGTGCTGTTCGTGGGTGACTACATCTACGAAAGCAGCAACCCTAAGTACCAGGTGCGTCAGCACTCGGGTGGCGTGCCGACCCGCTTGGACGAATACCGCCAGCGCCACGCCCAGTACAAGACCGACCCCGATCTGCAAGCCTGCCACGCTGCGCACCCTTGGGTCATGACCTGGGACGACCACGAGGTGGTCAACGATTACGCCGACGACGAGGACAACAAGTTCTCCGACCCCCAGGCCGTGCTGCGCCGCCGAGCAGCGGCCTACCAGGCTTATTTTGAGCACATGCCCCTGCGCTTGGGGCCAGACGCGCAGCAGCCGCAGCGCATGCGCATCCACGACCGCATGGCGTGGGGGCAATTGGCCGATGTGTGGACGCTGGACTGCCGCCAGTACCGCAGCCACCATGCTTGCCCTGACCCAAACCGGGGCGGTGCGCGGGTGGTGGCCGGTTGTGCCGAGCTGCAAGACGCCAGCCGAACGATGCTTGGGCAAGCGCAAGAAGCTTGGTTCAGCCAAGGGCTGACCCAAAGCACGCGACGCTGGAAGTTGGTCGCGCAGTCCACCCAAATGAGCTCGACCGGCGTGCCCACACCGCTGGGGCGCAGCGCCTTCAACGACGGCTGGGACGGCTACCCCTTGGCCCGCGAACGCTTGCTGGGCACCATCGCACAAGCGCAGCTCAAAGACGTGTTGATTTTGGGGGGCGATGTGCACATGAACGTGGCGGCCAATTTGCGAGTCCAAGCCAACGACGAGCGCTCGCCCGTGGTGGCCAGCGAGTTGGTGACCACATCGGTCAGCTCGCGCGGCATGTCAGAGACGCTGGCCAAGCAAATCCGCGACAACAACCCGGACATCCAGCACCTGCGCTCTGACGAGCGTGGCTACACCTTGGTGGACGTGCAAGCCGCAGGCGTGAGCGCCGAGTTTCGCAGCACACCGCACCCGGCCATGCCCGCCAGCACTTTGCGCACGCAAGCGCAGTGGCGCGTCAACAGCGGGGTGGCGGGCCTGGTTCGCGGCTGAGCCGTGCCAAGTGCCTGGGGTGGCGCCAGCCCTTTAAATGTCCACGGTGCGCTGCGCCACAAAGCCCAAGGGTTCGTTTTTGCTGTCGTAGCCACGCGGGTTGGCCACCACGCGGCAGCCTGCGTGGGTGTAGTCGCTGGGGCAGTGCAGGTGGCCGTGCAGCCACAGCTGTGCGCGCGCCAGCCAGTCGTCGAGCGCGTTGCAAAACCCTGCGGTGCCGGGCACCCGGCCATAGCGCGGGTCGGCGCTGCGCAGGCTGGGCGCAAAGTGGCTGACCACCACGGTGGCGCCTGGGTGTGGCTGCGCCAGTGCGTTGTCCAGCCATTGCTGGCACAGCAGGGCTTGCTCGCGCACTTGCGGGGCCAGCCAGGGCTCGGCGGCGCGCGTGGTGCCCGATTTGCGCAGGTAGTAGTTGGCGGCGCTGAAGGCTTTGCTGCGCGCTTTCATTTGCGCGGTGTAGCCGCTCACGGGGGCGTGCGCGCCGCGGTCTTCGGGGATGCTTTTTCCTGCCAAGGGGCCCAATGCGTCAAAGTCGGTCCACAGCGTGGTGCCCACAAAGCGCACGCCAGCCAGGTGCACCACTTCGCGCTCCAGCCAGGTGATGCCCAGACGCTCGCAGGTCTGGCGCAGACGTGCATGGGCCTCGTCAAAGTCCATGCCGTCGTATTCGTGGTTGCCGGGCACAAACAGAACGGGTGTGGGCCAGCCGCGCTGTGGAGAAAACCGGCCCAGCCCAAAGTCCTGGTCGTCCAGGCCGGGCAGAGCCGAGCCGTTTTGGTAAGAGCCGATGTCGCCTGCGAGCACCAGCACGTCGGCCCCCGGGGCCGCTTGGGGCACAAAGCCGGGGTGCGTTTCCAGGTGCAAATCAGACAGGAGTTGGATTTTCATGGGTTTGCCAGAGGGCCAAAGGCGTCGTGGGCCACGTCCAGCAGTTGCTCGCGCAGCCAGGCGTGGGCGCTGTCGTGCTGGCCGCGGCGATGCCACAGGGCTTCGACGTGCACAGGCGGCACGTCCAGCGGCAATTCTCGCAGCACGAACTGGTCCAGCAGGCCGGTGGTGGGCACAAAGTGGCGCGGCAACACGGTCAGCAAATCAGAATTCACCACCACCCGGCCCGCTGTGTAGAACTGGTTGACGGTCAGCACAATGCGCCGCTGGCGCCCAACGGAGGCCAGTGCTTCATCGACAAAGCCGTAGGGCCGCCCTGAAAAGCTCACCAACAGGTGGCGGGCCGCGCAATAGGCGTCCAGCGTCATGGGCTGCTCGGCCAGGGGGTGACCGCGCCGCATCACACACACATACTCGCCGGTGTACAGGCGCTGGTGGCCAAACGTGACGGCCTCGCCCGACTGGGCGCGACCGGTCAGGTCGGTCAGCACGGCCGGAAAGTAGCCCAAGGCCAAATCGGCCAGGCCGTCGGCCAGCAGCTGGCGTGGGTCGCGGGTGGTCAGTGGCACCACGCGCAAGGACACGCCGGGCGCGGCCTCTTGCAGGCGGCGGGCCATGCTGCCCATGAGTTCGGCGGCGGTGGCGTCGGCCATGGCCAGCACAAAAGTGCTGTTGGCTTCGGACGGCACAAAGGCGCTGGGCACGATGGCCGATTCGAGCTGGCGCAGAGCTTCGCGCACCTGCGGCCACAGCGCCAGGGCGCGCGGCGTGGGTGCCAGCCCTTGGCCCTGACGGCGCACCAACTCATCGCCCAAGGTCTCGCGCAAGCGGCGCAGGGCATTGCTCACGGCCGGTTGGGTCAGGGACAGGTTGTGCGCCGCCCGCGTCAGGCTGCGCTCGGCCATGACTTCGTCAAAGACGCGCAGCAGGTTCAGGTCCAGCGAGCGAAAGGAGAGGGTTCGGGGGGCGTTCATGGTTTATTCATCACCATTATGAATGACTGTCATCATGAATATAAACTTGAATAGCATTAGAGTTAACCCTAGTATCTAGGCTTGAATTTGTAGATTTGAGTTGTCAAAAAGAACATTCAACGACAAAGGGAACGAAAAAATGAACACGCAAACACACGAATCGATGATCGCACGGGGTGCCCCAGCTGACACGGGCACGTCTTCCAAGACCTTGGCCAGCTTGCTGTTGGCCGCTGGCGTGGCCGCGTTGGTGGTGATGGCCGACCAGCTGATGGACGCATGGGCCGAACGCCATGTCATTGCAGCTTGGATCGCCCTGTGGGCCGTCGCTGTGTTGGCGATTGTGGCGCTGCGTGGCTTGTCCCGCTATGCGGCGCAGCAACTCATGCAAGGTCTGGATGCTTGGTCTGCTGGCGTGGCCAGCCGACGCTCGGACCGCCGCCTGTGGGCCATGGCCCAAAACGATCCGCGCATGATGCTGGACCTGCAATCGGCTTTTGACCGCGATGACAGCGAAGACAGTCCCGCCCAAAATTTGGTGGTTCTGAGCCAGCGCCGCGCCGCCCGCATCGTGCGCAACCGCCTGCACTACCTCTGAGCAAGACGCCGCTGCCACAAAAAAGCCACCTTCGGGTGGCTTTTTTGTGGGTGCCCACAAATAATTTCCTTGACGATGTCCACATATTGCAGTCAGTAGAAGCAGGTGAAAACCCTTGCTTGGCTTGACACAAGCCAAGTCGTGCTGAACAATGAAAGCGCTTTCAAGAAAAGAGACTTTCGTGAAAAAAACAGCTTTATTGATGTTCTGTGCCTTGTCATTGACCCCGGTTTTTGCGCAGAAAACGACCATCACCGTGGCGGCATTTCCGGCCGTGGATGAAATCGTCAAGGCGTCATTGCAAGAGTGGCAGAAAAAAAACCCCAATGTGGAAGTGAAAGTGGTCGGGCGTGAATACGCAGATCACCACACGGCCATGACCACGGCCCTGGCCACTGCCACTGGCTTGCCGGATGTCATGACCATTGAATATGGTTATTTGGGGCGATTTGCGCAAAGTGGAGGTCTTGAGGACTTGGAAAAGTCACCCTATCTACTGAGCCAGCACGCGAACAAAATGGTGCCTTACGCCATGGCTCAAGGACGTACCGCCAACCACGGGCAAGTGGCCATACCAACAGACATAGGGCCAGGAGCCCTGTTTTATCGACATGATGTGTTGACCAAAGCGAAGGTCAAAGAGTCAGATTTGACCCAGTCATGGGAAAGCTTTATCGACAGTGGATTGAAGATCAAACAAAGTACAGGCGCTCATTTGGTTGCGCATGCAAGAGATGTCAAAGACATCGTGATCAGAACAGGCATCCCTGAGGGTGAAGGGGTGTACTTTGATGCGCAAGGTAAGTCGGTCATTGAAACAGCACCACGTTTCAAGCGCGCATTTGAAGTCGCTCAAAAAATCAGAGCCCAAGGTCTCGATGGCAAGATCAATGCATGGTCCAACGAATGGGGTGAGGCGCTCAAAAGAGGAACAGTGACTGTTCAAATGATGGGGGCGTGGTTGGGTGGTCATTTGCAAAATTGGCTGGCCCCCAATACCAGTGGCTTGTGGCGTTCTACAGTTTTGCCCGAGCGCATTGCCACCTCATGGGGAGGCACCTTCTATGCCATACCCAAAAAGGCAGTTCACAAAGATCTCGCATGGAGTTTGGTGCAACACCTTGCGCTGAACACCCGTCAGCAACAAATGGCGTTTGAAAAATTCAACGCGTTCCCTGCATTGATCGAAGCACAAAGCGGTGACTTCTTTAATCAACCGGTGAGTTTCCTTGGGGGTCAAAAAGCCAGGCTCGATTGGAAACTGACGGCATCTCAAATCAAGCCAACGATGGTCTTCAAAAACGACAGTGTGGCCGAGGAGATTGTGAATGCCGAACTTGATTTGGTCTTGAATAAAAACAAGCCGATCGATCAGGCGCTGAAAGATGCGCATCGTTTGGTGCAAAGAAGGGCAAGTCGTTGATGCGGCCAATTTTGAAACCAACCATCGCACCTTATGTGCTGATCAGTCCGTT
>JAHECM010000104.1 GCA_024641725.1 Limnohabitans sp.
TGGTGGCCTGCGCCCACGACATCGATGACCGCACCGCTGCGGAGGGCCTGCGCGGCGCACGCATTTTTGTGCCCCGTTCGAGTTTCCCCAGTGCCGGCGAAGGCGAGTACTACTGGGTGGATCTGATCGGTCTGCAGGTGGTCAACCGCGAAGGTCTGGACCTGGGGCAGGTGCGTGATCTGATGTCGACCGGCCCCCAGACGGTGCTGGTGCTCGAAGCCGCGCCCGAGTCCGAAGGCGGCAAGCCTGTGGAGCGCATGATCCCCTTCGTGTCGGCTTTTGTGGATGGTGTGGACTTGGCCGCCAAACGCATCACCGTCGACTGGCAAGCCGATTACTGATGGGCTTCGGCCGTGAAGGGCCATCCATGCGCTTTGACATCATCACGCTGTTTCCCGAGCTGTTTGCGCCCTTGCTGAGCAGTGGCGTGACCCGCCGCGCCTATGAAAGCCGAAGCGTCGATGTGCGCCTGTGGAATCTCCGTGATTACGCGGAGGGCAATTACCGCCGCGTGGACGACCGCCCGTTTGGCGGCGGCCCTGGCATGGTGATGCTGGCCGAACCCCTGCAAAAATGCCTGCAAGCCATTCGGGCTGACCGCGCTGAGGCCGAGCCGGCCCCCCTGGTGTTGTTCTCACCCATAGGTCAAGCCTTGAACCACAACGCTGTACAAGCCTGGTCAGAGAGTCAGGGTGCAGTGCTCTTGTGTGGTCGCTACGAAGGGGTGGACCAGCGCTTCATTGACCGCCACGTCACGGCCCAGATCAGCTTGGGCGATTTTGTGCTTTCTGGCGGGGAAATCGCCGCCATGGCCCTGCTCGACGCGGTGGCGCGACTGCAGCCCGGTGTGTTGAACGACGAAGGCAGTCACCAGTTCGACAGCTTCAATCCGGCGCTGGACGGCTTGCTCGACAGCCCGCACTACACCCGTCCGGAAGTTTGGCAGGGGCAGGCCGTGCCCGAGGCTTTGCTGTCGGGGCACCACGCCAAGATCGAGCGCTGGCGGCGTGAGCAAAGCCTCGCGCTCACTGCCCAACATCGACCCGAATTGCTGGCGCAAGCGCGCTTTGCAGGGGGTTTGCAGCAAGAGGACGAAGCCTTTTTAAGTCGCTTGCCCGCCAGCGGTGCGTCCGAAAACTGAAAAAAGCTATAATGGCAGGCTATCCCGGTCCTCTACCTGCCGCGATCCGGCCCCCGCAGACGCGATTTGCGGGTGTTGTCATTGATGCAATGACGCACGGAACGCCCCTAGTGCAGCAGGCATGAACGAGAGAAATGTCGGAGTTTCAAATGAACCTGATTCAAACCCTCGAGCAAGAAGAAATTGCTCGCCTTGGCAAAACCATCCCCGAATTCGCTCCTGGCGATACCGTGATCGTGAGCGTGAATGTGGTGGAAGGTACCCGCAAGCGCGTTCAGGCTTACGAAGGTGTGGTGATCGCCAAGCGCAACCGTGGCCTCAACAGTGGCTTCACCGTGCGCAAGATCTCCAGCGGCGAAGGTGTGGAGCGTACGTTCCAGACTTACAGCCCCTTGATCGCCAGCATCGAAGTCAAGCGCCGTGGTGATGTGCGCCGTGCCAAGCTGTACTACCTGCGCGAGCGCAGCGGCAAGTCGGCACGTATCAAGGAAAAGCTGCCCCAGCGCAAAGTCGCTGTCGCTGCGGCTTAAAGCCTTCTGGCCAGGAAACTGGTCAATTGAAACCGCCCACGGCGCAAGCCCGGGCGGTTTTTTTACGTCTGCCCCACGGCCGATCGGCCATTAAAAAACCGCAGCCGGTGCTGACACCGGGTGCGGTTTTTTGTGGATGCACAGGCGGCGTGTGGGCCGTCTGGCGTGTCAGCGGCGGATGATCAACCGCGTGTGATTTTCAGCACTTTGGTGCCTGGGCTGCGCTTGGGCGCGGCATTGTGGGGCTTGAAGCCACCACCCACGGGCTTGGGGCCGCGAGCGAACTTGTCACCCGCTGCGCCACGTGGGGCAGGGCGGCTGTCGCCACGCTCTTCCCAGCGTCCGCCGCCAGCATTGCCGCCGTTGCCGCGGGCATCTTGGCGCGGTGCACTGCGGTTGTCGTGGCGGTCCCAAGGGGCGCCGCCTTGCGGTGCGCGTTGCTCAAAACGGTCGCCACGGCCGCCGCCGTCTTTGCGAGGGTCAAAGCGGGGCTCAAATCGCTGCTCGAAGCGAGGGGCTTCGTCACGGAAGCCGTCACGCGGGCCACGGTTGTCAAAGCGGTCACCTTGAGGGCGGCCGCCACGGTCGCCAAAGCTGCGGTTGTTGAAGCCGCTGCGGTCGGCGTAACCGCCACCACCACCGCGGTCACTGCGGTCGTTGCGGCCAGGGCCTTTGCCACCGAAGGACTTGCGTGGGGCTTCAATGCGTTGCTTGGGCTCCATGCCTGGAATCACTTCGGCCTTGAAGGGCTGGCGGGTGTACGACTCAATGTCGCCGATCTTGCGGCGGTCGCGGATTTCGGCGAAGGTCACCGCCAAGCCATCGCGCCCGGCACGACCGGTGCGGCCAATGCGGTGCGTGTAGTCCTCGGCCTTCATGGGCAAGCCGAAGTTGAAGACGTGGGTGATGGTGGGCACGTCAATGCCGCGAGCGGCCACATCGGTGGCCACCAAGATTTGCACCTGGCCGTTGCGCAGCGCCATCAGGCGGCGGTTGCGCAGGCCTTGGCTCAGTGCGCCGTGCAGCGCCACGGCCGAGAAGCCGTCTTGTTGCAGGTCGGTGGCCAAGCCGTCACATTCGATCTGGGTGCTGGCGAAGACGATGGCTTGGTCGATCGAGGCATCGCGCAGCCAATGGTCCAGCAACTGGCGCTTGTGCTGGGCGTTGTCGGCCCAGAACAGCACTTGTTTGATGTTGTTGTGCTTTTCTTGCGGGTTGTCGATCTGGATTTTTTGGACCGAAGAGCCGCCGTCGTGCATCACACGCATGGCCAGTTGCTGAATGCGTGGCGCAAAAGTGGCGCTGAACATCATGGTCTGGCGGCGCTGGCTGGTCATGTCGTTGACATCGGCCAAGTCGTCCGAGAAGCCCAGGTCCAGCATGCGGTCGGCTTCGTCCACCACCAAGAACTGGACTTGGTCCAGTTTGATTTGCATGGAGCGTTGCAGGTCCAGCAGGCGGCCTGGAGTGGCGACCACCAAGTCGGCGTTTTGCAGCTTGGCAATTTGGATTTGGTAAGGAATACCGCCCACCACGTTGGCCACGCGCAGACCGCGCGTGTGCTTGACCAGTTCAATGGCGTCGTGCGCCACTTGCTGCGCCAATTCGCGGGTAGGGCACAAGATCAGGGCACCAGGTGTAGCGGCCTTGAAGTTGCGAGGGTTGGTAGGGTCTTTGCGCTTGGAGCGCTTAGGGGGCTCTTCGCCACGGGCCACGGCGTCAGCACAGGCCTTGTCGAAGTCGGCGCGCTCTTGGGCTTCTTGTGCAGCTTGCTGCGCAATCAGGGTGTGCAGAACGGGCAGCAAGAATGCGGCGGTTTTGCCGCTGCCAGTCTGGCTAGAGACCATCAAGTCGCTGTAGCTTTGGCTGCCGTCGGCATTGGGCAATGCCAAAGGAATGGCGCGTGCCTGTACCGCGGTGGGTTGGGTGTAACCGAGATCGGCCACGGCTTGCACCAACTCTGGGGCCAGGCCCAGTTGAACAAAGCCGTTGGGCTGCTCAGGCGCAGTTTCTTCGGTGGCGATGGCTTCGGGGGCTTCGTCCTGCACAGGCAGGGACGTCACGGCAGCGGTCTCGTTGGAAATGGAAAGGTTTTCGGCAGGCGACAAGTCGTCCTGCACATGGATCAATGTGTCAGTCATGGATAAAACTCGCACGGAACTACAGCCAGCAAAGGACCGTTGGCGCCGTCAGGGTTGAAACAACATCAACCATCAAACGGTGCTCGCAAGATGCGCAAAGCACGGGGGCTTTGGCTGTTGGGAGTGACCCTTTCGGTGGGTCAAGGCATGAAGGCGGATGCAATAAAACGCCACCGTGTTGGGTGGCGAAGCAGCGATTATGTCACGGAACCCGCAGAAGTGCGGGTTTTCCCTGAATTTAAAGCTGAATAAAGTGCTCTCGGTAGTGCGCCAGCTCTTCAATGGACTCGTGCACATCGGCCAAGGCCGTGTGTTTTTGCTGCTTCTTGAAGCTGGCGTAGACCGTCGGTTTCCAGCGGCGAGACAGCTCTTTGAGGGTGCTCACGTCCAAATTACGGTAGTGCAAAAAGGCTTCCAGTTTGGGCATGAACTTGACCAAAAAACGCCGATCTTGGCTGATGGTGTTGCCACACAGGGGGGAGGCGCTTTTGGGCAAGTATTTTTTGAGAAAGTCCAGGATCTGCTGTTCGGCATCGGCCTCTGTCACGGTCGAAGCTTTGACTTTGTCGATCAGGCCGCTTTTGCCGTGGGTGCCTTTGTTCCAGGCATCCATCTTGTCCAGCAAATCGTCGGGTTGGTGGATCACCAGCACCGGGCCTTCAATGCGGGGGGTCAAGTGAGGGCCGGTGACGATCACGGCGATTTCCAGCAGGCGTTCTTTTTCCGGGTCGAGACCGGTCATTTCGCAATCGATCCAGACCAAGTTTTGGTCGGACTTGGCCAATTCGGCCACGGGGGTGGGGGCATTCGCTTCAGACATGGGGTGATTGTCGCTGAACCGGCCGCCCGCTTTGGGCCGCCACCTACAATCGCGCTCATGAATCCGTCCCTGACCCTCACTCTGACCTTGGCCGTGGCTTTGCTGGCCCATGTGGGCCTCAAGCTGTGGCTCAACGCCCGCCAGGTGCGCCATGTGGCGGCCCACCGGGGAGCGGTGCCTGCAGCGCATGCGCCAAGCATCACCTTGGCCGACCACCAAAAGGCGGCAGATTACACCTTGGCCAAGGCCAAGCTGTCTCAAATCGACATCGTGCTGGAGGCGGCGCTGTTGTTGGGCTGGACGCTCTTGGGCGGCTTGGACGCGCTCAACCAATGCTTGTTGGGTTGGATGGCGCCTGGTCTGGCCCAACAGATCGCGCTGATCGTCGGTTTCATGGTGGTGGGTGGCGTCATTGGTTTGCCGCTGTCGCTGGTGCAGACCTTTGGCGTGGAGCAGCGTTTTGGCTTCAACAAAATGACGCCTGTGCTGTGGCTGAGTGACCTGCTCAAAGGATTGCTGCTGGGCGCGGTGTTGGGTTTGCCACTGCTGGCGCTGGTGCTGTGGCTGATGGACGCAGGAGGCCGTCTGTGGTGGCTCTGGACCTGGGGCGCACTGGTGGTGTGGCAACTGTTTTTGATGGCCATTGCACCCAACGTGATCATGCCTTTGTTCAACAAATTCAGCCCGCTGGAGGACGAGTCACTCAAAGCCCGTGTGCAGGCACTGATGCAGCGTGCGGGCTTTCAGGCCAAAGGTTTTTTTGTGATGGACGGTAGCCGCCGATCGGCCCATTCCAATGCGTTTTTCACCGGTTTCGGTGCGAACAAACGGGTGGTGTTTTTTGACACCTTGCTCCAACAACTGAGCACCGCCGAAATGGAGGCGGTGCTGGCCCATGAGCTGGGCCACTTCAAGCACAAACACATCGTGAAAATGATGGCCGTCAGTTTTGCCACGACGTTGGCGGGCTTGGCTTTGCTGGGCTGGCTGGTGCAGCAAACCTGGTTTTTCACCGGCTTGGGCGTGATGCCCAGCATGGTGGGCGGCAACAACGCGCTGGCGCTGGTGCTGTTTTTGCTTGTGGTACCGGTGTTCAGTTTTTTCTTGGCCCCGCTGTCTTCTTGGCGCTCACGGGTGCAAGAGTTCGAGGCCGACGCCTATGCGGCCTCGCAAACGCCAGCGGCAGACTTGGCGTCGGCCTTGCGCAAGCTCTACCAAGACAACGCCTCCACCCTGACGCCCGACCCTTGGTTTGTGAAGTTTTACTACTCCCATCCGCCCGCCAGTGAGCGACTGGCGCGCATGGCCACGGTGCAGCCGGCATGAGCAAATTCAAGCCCCGGGCGCAGGCCATTCCTGATGACCTGCAGCCGGGTTTGGTGGTCTCTGCTTTTGGGCGGCATTGCTTGGTAGAAACCCCCGATGGCCGTCGACTGATCTGCCACCCGCGTGGCAAAAAGAACCAAGCCGTGGTGGGTGACCAAGTGCTGTGGCAGGCGACACAAGACGAAGGCACCATTGAGCAGTTGCAAACGCGCCGCAACCTGTTTTACCGCCAGGACGAAATCCGCACCAAGTCCTTTGCCGCCAACTTGGACCGCGTGCTGATCCTGATCGCTGCCGAGCCCGAGTTCTCGGAAAGCCAGCTGTCGCGTGCGTTGGTGGCCGCTGAGGCTGAAAAAATCACCCCCATCATCGCGCTCAACAAAAGCGATCTGACCGCGCCCTTTGCCCAAGCTTGGGCGCGACTGGCCCCTTACCGCGCCATGGGCTACGCCGTGGTGCCGCTGAGCCTGAACCCCAAGGGACCCGCGGTCGCTGACGATGGCGTGACCGCCTTGTGTGAACAACTCCAAGGCCGGACCACCTTGGTGCTGGGGCCATCGGGCAGTGGCAAGAGCACGCTGATCAACCGATTGGTGCCTGATGCGCTGGTTGAAACGGGTGAAATTTCGCAGGCGCTCAACTCGGGCAAGCACACCACCACCAGCACCCGCTGGTATTGGGTGGCCAGCCTGGACACGCCCGAGCAGCGCGGGGCTCTGATCGATTCACCGGGGTTTCAAGAGTTTGGCCTCAACCACATTGA
>JAHECM010000105.1 GCA_024641725.1 Limnohabitans sp.
GCTTCGGCTTTGTCAATCTTGTGGGCGTAGGTCACGCCCTCGGTGGGCTGCACTTGGCGCGGCAACGCGTCCAGCGTGGCCAGGGCCTGCACGATGGCCACGCCGCCCAGCGCGGCCAAGCGGTCGTGCAGCACGGCGGTGGTGTCGGAGGGCAAGAGGGCTTCAGTGCGCAGCAGCAGCATGTCGCCGGTGTCCAGCCCCGCGTCCATCTGCATGATGGTGATGCCGGTTTGCGCGTCCCCCGCCTCGATGGCGCGGTGGATGGGCGCCGCGCCGCGCCAGCGCGGCAAGATGGAGGCGTGGATGTTCAAGCAGCCCTTGGGCGGCAAGTCCAGCACCCACTGCGGCAGGATCAAGCCGTATGCGGCCACGATCATGGCGTCGGCTTGGGCAGCCAACAGGGTGTCGCGGGCGGCGGCGGCGTCTTCGGGGTATTTACCGTCCAGGCGCAAGCTGCGCGGCTGGGCCACCGGCACGCCCTGCGCCAGCGCCCATTGCTTGACGGGCGAGACCTGCAGCTTCATGCCGCGACCTGCGGGGCGGTCGGGTTGGGACAGCACCAGCACGATCTCGTGCCCCGCCTCGTGCAAGGCGGCCATGGCCACCTGGGCAAATTCGGGCGTGCCCGCAAAAATCAGTCGCATGCGGGGCTCAGCGCTCGTCACGCAGCGACTTGACCATCTTGGTCTTGATGCGCCCTTGCTTGAGCGGCGAGAGGTATTCCACAAACACCTTGCCCTTGAGGTGGTCCAGCTCGTGTTGGATGCAGATCGCCAGCAAGCCCTCGGCTTCGAGGGTGCGGCTTTGGCCCTCGCCGTCCAGTGCCGTGACTTTGACCGCTGTGGCGCGCTCCACGCCGTCGTAAATGCCCGGCACCGACAGGCAGCCCTCGTCGCCCTTGACGCGCTCCTCGCTGAGCCAAGTGATTTCGGGGTTGATCAGCACCAGCGGCGCGTTGCGCTCTTCGGAGGTGTCGATCACCACCAGGCGCTCGTGCACGTCGATTTGTGTGGCCGCCAGGCCAATGCCGCTGGCCTCGTACATGGTCTCCAGCATGTCAGCGATCAGCGCCTTGATGCGCGCATCCACCGCCTGCACGGGCTGGGCCACTTTGTTCAGACGCGGGTCGGGGTAACGGAGGATGGGGAGCAAAGCCATGGTTCACAGGTCAAAAAATCAATGGCCTGTATTTTCGGTCATTTCCGGGTGCCGCCCTCCGCCGCCGCAAAAGCGCATTGCCGCGCCACGGGCTTTGCCACAGAATGGGCCCACAAAGCCAAAAAGGCAGGGAGGGGACATGATCACCACGCGTGAAGAGCTGGGTTTGTGGCTGCGTCTGACGCTCGCACCCGGCGTTGGGCCTGAAACGATTCGCCGCTTGTTGGCCACTTGGGGGCTGCCCACCAACATCTTGGCGCAAAGCGCCACGGCCTTGCGCCAAGTGCTCACCGCCCGGCAAGCCTTGGCCTTGCAAAGCGAGCCCGAAGGCTGGGCCAGCCTGCTGGCCGACACTTGGGACTGGTTGCAAGCAGCACCGGCGCACCCCGGCACAGGCCGCGCCATCGTCACCCTGGGCGACGCCGACTACCCCGCGCCACTGCTGGACACCGCCGACCCACCCATCTTGCTGTACACCCTTGGGCAAACCGCCTGGCTGCCCCATTTGCAGGCCGACAAAGCCATCGCCATTGTGGGCAGCCGCAACCCGACGCCACAAGGCTTGGTGAACGCGCGGGCCTTTGCACAGACGCTGGCGGCCAGCGGCCTGACCGTGGTGTCGGGTCTGGCGCTGGGTGTGGATGGAGCCGCGCACGAAGGCGCTCTGGACGGTGCCCCCGAAGGCCAGCTGCCCACCGTGGCGCTGGTCGGCACCGGGCTGGACCGGGTCTATCCCAAACAGCATTTGGCGCTGGCGCACCGCATCGCCGAGCGCGGTTTGATCTTGAGCGAATACCCGCTGGGCACGCCGCCGCTGAACGCCAATTTTCCGCGCCGCAACCGGCTGATTTCAGGACTCTCGCAAGGCACTTTGGTGGTTGAGGCGGCGCTCAAGTCCGGCTCACTGATCACCGCCCGCGAAGCGCTGGACCAAGGCCGCGAGGTGTTTGCCATTCCCGGCTCGATCCATTCCACGCTGGCCAAGGGCTGCCACGCGCTCATCAAGCAAGGGGCCAAACTGGTGGAGTCGGCGCAAGACGTCTTGGAAGAGTTGCGCCTGCCCGACCCGGCGGCGCAGCGGTCCTTGCCGTTGGAGTCGTTGGAAGCTCAGGATTCATCCGATTCACCCGACTCGGACGACAACGCGCTGCTGCGCTGCCTGGGCCACGACCCGGTGGGGCTGGATGCGCTGCAAGCGCGCTGCGGCTGGGACACCGCCCGGCTGCAAGCCGCGCTGCTGGAGCTGGAGCTGCTCGGGCAAGTCAGCCGCTTGCCGGGGGGCTTGTTCCAGCGCTTGAGCCGGGTTTGAGCCGGGTTTGAGCCGCGTTTGAGTCGGGTTTGAAGAGCCCCTGCGCTGCGGTCAGACCACCGCGCCGTGGTTCTCGTCGCTGGGGTCTTCGCCCTCTTTTTTGATCGGCTTGATCAAGTCTTCGCGCTGCACGCCCAGCCACATGGCGATCGCTGCGGCCACAAAGACCGAAGAATAAATGCCGAACAAAATGCCGATGGTCAGCGCCATGGCAAAGTAATGCAGCGTCTCGCCCCCAAACAGCAGCATGGACAGCACCATGATCTGGGTGCAGCCGTGGGTGATGATGGTGCGGCTGATGGTGGAGGTGATGGCGTTGTCGATCACTTCCACCGTGTTCATCTTGCGGTAACGCCGAAAATTTTCGCGAATCCGGTCAAAAATCACCACCGATTCGTTGACCGAATAACCCAGCACGGCCAACACCGCAGCCAGCACCGCCAGAGAAAACTCCCACTGGAAGAAGGCAAAAAAGCCCAAGATGATGACCACGTCGTGCAAGTTGGCGATGATGGCCGAGACGGCGAACTTCCACTCGAAGCGGATGGCCAGATAAATCATGATGCCCACCACCACAAAGGCCAGCGCCTTGAGCCCGTCCACCGCCAGCTCGTCGCCCACCTGTGGGCCGACAAACTCGGTGCGGCGCAGCGTCACGTCGGGCGCGTCGGCCTTGAGCGCGGCCATGACCTTGTCGCTTTGCTGCGCAGAGCTGACGCCTTTTTGGGCAGGCAAGCGGATCATCACATCACGCGCCGTGCCAAAGTTCTGGATCTGGACTTCCGAGAACCCCAGCGTGCCCACTTTGGCGCGCACCTGGTTCAAGTCAGCGGGCTGGCTGTAGCTGACTTCCATCAGCGTGCCCCCTGTGAACTCGACCGACAGGTGCAGGCCTTTGCTGAACAAGAAGAACACCGCCAACGCAAACGTCACGAAGGACACGGCATTGAAGACCAACGCGTTCTTCATGAACGGGATGTCTTTTTTGATTTTGAAAAATTCCATGATGTGTATCTCCCGCTCAATCGGCCTTGACCACCGACGAGCCTTCGGCGCGCCAGACGGTGCCGATGGACACGCCTTTGAGTTTTTTCTTGCTGCCGTACCAGAGGTTGACCAAACCGCGCGAGAAGAACACCGCAGAGAACATGCTGGTCAAAATGCCGATGCAATGCACCACCGCAAAGCCACGCACCGGGCCGGAGCCAAAGGCCAGCAAGGCCACACCGGCGATCAAGGTGGTGATGTTGGAGTCCAAGATCGTGGCCCAAGCGCGGTCGTAACCGGCATGGATCGCGGCTTGCGGGCTGGCCCCGTTGCGCAGCTCTTCACGCACGCGCTCATTGATCAGCACGTTGGAGTCGATCGCCATGCCCAAAGCCAGCGCCATGGCGGCCATGCCCGGCAGCGTCAGCGTGGCTTGCAGCATCGACAAAATGGCCACCAAGAACAAGAGGTTCACGGCCAGCGCAATGCCCGAGAAGGCACCGAACATCATGTAATAAATGCACATGAAGGCCACGATGACCAAGAACCCCCAGGTCACGCTGTTGAAGCCTTTGGCAATGTTCTCGGCCCCCAAGCTGGGGCCGATGGTGCGCTCTTCGATGATCTCCATCGGCGCGGCCAGCGAACCGGCGCGCAGCAAGAGCGCGGTGTCGTTGGCCTCTGCGGTGGTCATGCGACCCGAAATTTGCACGCGACCGCCACCAATTTCAGAGCGGATCACAGGGGCTGTGACGACTTCGCCTTTGCCTTTTTCAAACAGCACAATGGCCATGCGCTTGCCAATGCTTTCGCGGGTCACGTCTTTGAAGATGCGCGCACCCTTGGCGTCCAGCGTCAAGTTGACCACCGGCTCTTGTGTTTGGCTGTCAAAGCCGGGCTGGGCGTCGGTGAGGTTGTCGCCGGTCAGCACCACTTGTTTTTTAACGATCAGGGGCTGGCCGCTGCGCTCCAAATAGCGGTCGGTGCCAAAGGGCACCAAGCCGCCTTCGCGCTCGGCGGCACGGGCTTCGGTGCTCTCGTCCACCATGCGCACTTCGAGCGTGGCGGTGCGGCCCAAAATGTCTTTGGCCTTGGCGGTGTCTTGCACGCCGGGCAACTGCACCACGATGCGGTCCAGCCCTTGCTGTTGGATCACCGGCTCGGCCACGCCCAGTTCGTTGATCCGGTTGTGCAAGGTGGTGATGTTTTGCTTGAGCGCCTGCTCTTGCACCTTGCGGGCGGCTTCGGGCTTCATGCTGGCGCTGAGCTTGATGTCGCTGCCGTCCACACTGTCGGTGACCAGCAAGTCAGGGAATTGGTTGCTCAGCACGCTCTTGGTCAACGCCAGCTGCTGCGCGTCGCGCAGGCGGATTTCCAGGCCCTGCCCATTGCGCACGATGCCGCCATGGCGGATGTCTTTTTCACGCAGCACGGCACGCAAATCGCCCGCCAGTGCGTCCACGCGCTGGGTCAGCGCGGCCTTCATGTCCACTTGCAGCATGAAGTGCACCCCACCGCGCAAATCCAAGCCCAGGTACATGGGCGAAGCGTGCAAGGCGCTCAGCCACACGGGTGAGCGCGAGACCAAGTTCAGCGCCACCACGTACTGCGGGTCAGCCGGGTCCGCGATCAGCGCTTTCTGAATCGCGTCTTTGGCCTTGAGCTGAACGTCGGTCGAGTCAAAGCGGGCCCGGATGGAACTGCCCTCCAGCGACAACACTTGGGGCGTCAGATTGGCCGCCTTCAAGGCGTCTTCAACCCTTTGCAGCGTGGCGGTGTCCACCTTGACGGTGGCTTTGCCCGAGGACACTTGCACCGCAGGCGCTTCGCCAAAAAAGTTGGGCAGGGTGTAGATCACCCCCAGCAACAGCGCGATCACGATGATCGCGTACTTCCAGACCGGGTAACGGTTCATAGGGACTCGCGTGAAAAAAGAGGGCGCGCTGAAAGCGCCAAATGCACCAAATGCGCCGAGAGCGAAAAAATTACTTCAGGGAGCCTTTGGGCAAGACTTGCACCACAGCGCTGCGCTGCATTTGCACTTCCACGCCGCTGGCGATTTCCACGCCAATGTGGGATTCGCCCAACTTGCTGACTTTGCCCAGCAAGCCGCCAGCGGTGACGACTTCATCGCCCTTGGCCAGCGCGTCGATCATCGAGCGGTGCTCTTTTTGCTTTTTCATCTGGGGGCGGATCATGACGAAATACAGCACGCCAAACATCAGCAGCAAAGGCAGCATGCTCATCAAAGTGGACTGCATGTCGCCACCGGCAGCTGCGGCTGCGGGGGCGGTCTGGGCAAAAGCGGACGAAATGAACATCTTGTGACTCCACAAATTCGGAATTTGAATCTCCGGCAAACGCCCCTCAATGGGTGCTTGCAGGCCAACCGGGGATTGTATGCGGCGCTATCATCCGATCCGCAATGCACCTGCTGCGCACGGGCTTTGTGCCCTTTGGTGTTTTCCCTGAGCTTGAAAGTTTGATGTGTCCTTCCCTGTCTGGCCCGTGGCCGCCCTGATGGGCTCTTTGGTGTCGCTGTGCGTGGGCACCTCGTTTGCCAAAACCCTGTTCCCGGCCATGGGGGCCGAAGGCATCACCGCCTACCGTTTGGTGCTGGCCATGCTCATGTTGATGCTGGCATTTCGGCCTTGGCGCAGGCGCTGGCAAGCGGCCGACCTGTGGCCGCTGGTGCTGTACGGGGTCACGCTGGGCACCATGAACTTGCTGTTTTACAAAGCCATTGCGCTCATTCCGCTGGGCTTGGCCATTGCCATCGAGTTCACCGGGCCACTGGCGGTGGCCTTGTGGAGCTCGCGCCATGCGCGCGATTTGCTCTGGGTGGCGCTGGCGGCCATCGGGCTGGGCTTGATCTTGCCGCTGCAGGGGCTGGGTGCCCCGCAAGCGCTGCCCTTGGCGGGCGTGGCCTGCGCACTGGCGGCCGGTGGGTGCTGGGCGCTGTACATCGTCTTTGGGCAAAGGGTGGCCCGCCGCTACGGGCGCGACGCCACGCCCGTGGGCATGTTGTTCGCGGCGCTGGTGGTCCTGCCGGCGGCGCTGCTGGAATCGGGCAGCGCCCTCTTCAACCCCGACTGGCTGGCCGTCGGTCTGGTGGTGGCACTGCTGTCGAGCGCCGTGCCCTACGCGCTGGAGATGTACGCCCTGAACCACCTGCCCAAAGGCACCTTCAGCATCTTGCTGAGCCTGGAACCGGCGGTCGGGGCCCTGGCCGGTTGGCTGGTTTTGTCTGAAAACCTGAGCC
>JAHECM010000111.1 GCA_024641725.1 Limnohabitans sp.
TGCGCAGGCCAAGCCAGCAAAATCAAACCCTTGAACTTGGATTCGATGTCGCTCAAATACACGGCGTAAGCCTGCAAAAGCAAGGTCAGTTCACTGCCTTGTTGCCTGTCTGCACCATCTGTATGGCCGAGGCGATCAGGCCCGACACTTCGGTCATGTTGGCGGGCACGATGAGCGTGGTCTTGGCGTCTTGCGCCACCTTGCCGTAGGCCTGCACGGCTTGCTCAGCCACCTTGAGCTGAACAGCGTGTTCGCCACCGGGCACACGGATGGCGGAGGCAGTCCGTTCAATCGCTTGCGCGGTCGCGTCGGCCACGGCGGTGAAGGATGCCACGCTTTGTTGATGGCGGCTTGTTTTTCGCCTTCTGAGCGGGCGATGAACGCTTCGCGCTCGCCGGTGGCGATGTTGTTTTGCTCTTGGCGGTGGCCTTCGGGGGTTGCAATGAAGGCGCGTTGACCGTGTTCGGCAGTGAACTGGGCCTGCATGGCGTGCAAAATTTCAGACGAAGCGGTCAGGTCTTTGATCTCGTCGCGCTGTGCTTTGGGCTCATGTTGTCCACAAATGGCACCACAAAATTCAAGCCCGGCGACAGGCTGGCGTGTTAATTGCCCAAGCGCTCGATGACCCAGGCGTGCTGCTGGGGCACGACTTTGACGGTCTTGACAATGAACAGAACGGCCAAAGCCAGCAAGACGAGTGCGATTTCCGTGCGTTTTCTACCTGTTGAGTGTGTGTGAATGCGCGTGCGATGATCAGTTTTTTCTAGCGCCAAGCGGTTGCCCGTGACGGCTGCAATGCGTTGCCAGCCCGGGCCGTGGCGGGTGCAAGGCGCCGCCATGACGGCCCAAGGCGCGCCTCGGGTGCTTGACCACCGCTTGTCCCTGCTACTGTCTGCATGCCAGGTCCAAAAAACGGACGGGCGCAAGGATAATCGGAGCCCATGCAATTCCCAAACCAAGAACGCTGGCGCCTGTCGGTTGCGCCCATGATGGACTGGACCGACCGGCACTGCCGTTTTTTTCACCGCCAGCTGACCCGCCACACCTTGCTTTACACCGAAATGGTGACCACTGGCGCACTGCGGCATGGCGACACCCAACGCTTGCTGCGCTTCAACGCCGAAGAACACCCCGTGGCCCTGCAATTGGGGGGCAGCGATGCGGCCGACCTGGCCCACGCCGCCAAATTGGGGCAGGAATGGGGTTACGACGAGATCAACCTCAACTGCGGCTGCCCCTCAGACCGGGTGCAACGCGGCGCTTTTGGCGCTTGCCTGATGAACGAGCCACGCACCGTGGCCGACGGTGTCAAGGCCATGCTGGACGTGGTCGATGTGCCCGTGACCGTGAAGCACCGCATTGGCATTGACCGCATCGAGAGCTACGACTTTGTGCGCGACTTTGTGGGCACCGTGAGCGAGGCGGGTTGCCGGGTGTTCATCGTTCATGCGCGCAACGCCTGGCTGGACGGCCTCAGCCCCAAAGAGAACCGAGAAATCCCGCCGCTGCGCTACGAGCTGGCCTACCAGCTCAAAAAAGACTTTCCGGGTTTGCTGATCGCCGTCAACGGGGGCATCAAAACGAACGAAGAAATCGCTCAGCACTTACAGCATGCCGACGGCGTGATGGTGGGGCGCGAGGCCTATTACAACCCCTGGCTGCTCAGCAGCTGGGACGCCGCGTTTTATGGCGACACACACGAGCTGCCCAGCCGCGAAGCGGTGGAAGAAGCCATGGTGGCCTACATGGAGCGGGCCTTTGCCGAAGACGGCTGCCCTTGGTACGCGATTGCGCGGCACATGCTTGGGCTGTACCACGGCCAGCGGGGTGGGCGGCTGTGGCGCCAGGTCTGGAGCGACCACAAACTCAAGCCCTTGCCGCCGCGAGAGGTCTGGCAACTGGCCCGCGCTGCGCTGGCGCGTGGTGCTGAAGTGCACCCCTGAGCCTGGGGCTAAGTATTACTGCGCCGCTTGCAGCCCGCTCATGAAGTGGGCGGACATGCGCTCGGCGGCGGCATCGGGGGTGCGTGCGATCAAGGCCTGAACAATGGCATGGTGCTCGGCCAAAGACTGCTCGATCCGGCCTTCTTTGAACAAAGAGCTGTGCCGGTTGAGCTTCATCACTTTGCGCAGATCGGCCACCATTTGGTCGCGCCAGCGGTTGTCGGCCATCTCCAGCAGCAGCATGTGAAAGGCTTCATTGAGCTCAAAAAACCGGTCGCGGTCGGCTATGGCGTTTTCCAGTTCGGCGTGCAAGGCCTGAATCTGGCCCAGTTGGACATCGGTGGCATGTTCGGCCACCACGCGGGCGGCGTCGGATTCGAGCAGGGCCAGCAGGTGGTACACGTCGCGCAGGTCTTTTTCGGACACCTCGGTCACATAAGCGCCCCGGCGCACCTTCATGGTCACCAGGCCCTCGGCGGCCAGCACTTTGAGGGCTTCGCGCAGCGGGGTTCGGCTGATGCCTAAATTTTCAGCAATCCGCAGCTCGTCGATCCAGCTGCCAGGCTCCAGCTCGCGGGCAAAAATGCGCTGACGCAGCAGTTCAGCCACTTCTTCGTAGAGGGCGCGGGGGGCAAGGGACAGGGCAGACATGGATGAAGATTGTAAGGTGGTTAAAATATTCTGCATCAATAATTATGAATCACAGACTTTGTCAGCCATTGCAGCCTTTGGCGCTGTCAAAATCTGCCGCAAGTCCAATTTGTCTTGAAAGTGGTGAGAAATGTCTTCCAAGTCCTTCGAATTCAATGCTTCCAACCTGGAAGCCTGGCAAAAAGCCGCGGCCAAATCCGCCCCCGGTGGCAACGTTGACGCCTTGAACTGGAAGACGCCCGACGGCATCGTTGTCAAGCCGCTCTACACCGCCGAAGACACGGCCAAGCTGCCACACGCCAACACGCTGCCGGGCTTTGAACCGTTTTTGCGCGGCCCACAGGCCACCATGTACGCGGTGCGCCCCTGGACGATTCGCCAATACGCCGGTTTCTCGACCGCCGAAGAGTCCAATGCGTTTTACCGCAAAGCCTTGGCCGCAGGTGGGCAGGGCGTGTCGGTCGCGTTTGATTTGGCCACCCACCGGGGCTACGACTCCGACCACCCCCGCGTGACGGGCGACGTGGGCAAAGCCGGCGTGGCGATTGACTCGGTGGAAGACATGAAGATTTTGTTCAACGAAATTCCGTTGGACAAAGTCAGCGTTTCCATGACCATGAACGGCGCAGTGCTGCCCGTGCTGGCCGGTTATGTGGTGGCCGCCGAAGAGCAGGGCGTGTCGCAAGACCAGCTGAGCGGAACGATTCAGAACGACATTCTGAAAGAGTTCATGGTGCGCAACACCTACATCTACCCGCCCGAGCCGTCGATGAAGATCATTGGCGACATCATTGGCTACACCGCCAAGCACATGCCCAAGTTCAACTCGATCTCGATTTCGGGTTACCACATGCAAGAAGCGGGTGCCAACCAAGCCTTGGAATTGGCCTTCACCTTGGCCGACGGCCGTGAGTATGTGAAGACCGCCATCGCCACAGGTTTGGATGTGGACGCTTTTGCGGGCCGCTTGTCGTTCTTCTGGGCGGTGGGCATGAATTTCTATTTGGAGATCGCCAAAATGCGCGCTGCCCGCCTGCTGTGGTGCCGCATCATGAAGGGCTTTGACGCCAAGAACCCCAAGAGCCTCATGCTGCGCACGCACAGCCAGACCTCGGGCTGGTCGCTCACCGAGCAAGACCCCTACAACAACGTGGTGCGCACCACCATCGAAGCCATGGCGGCCGTGTTTGGCGGCACCCAGTCGCTGCACACCAACTCGCTGGACGAAGCCATTGCACTGCCCACCGAGTTCAGCTCGCGCATTGCCCGCAACACGCAGCTCATCATCCAAGAAGAAACCCACATCACCAGCGTGATCGACCCTTGGGCCGGCAGCTACATGATGGAGTCGTTGACCCAAGAAATGGCCGACAAAGCCTGGGCCATCATCGAAGAAGTTGACGCCATGGGCGGCATGACCAAAGCCGTCGACAGCGGTTGGGCCAAGCTCAAAATCGAAGCCGCTGCCGCTGAAAAGCAAGCGCGCATCGACTCGGGCAAAGACGTCATCGTGGGCGTGAACAAATACAAGCTGGCCAAAGAAGACCCGATTGAAACGCTGGACGTTGACAACGTCAAAGTGCGCGACGGCCAGATTGACCGCTTGAAGCACATCCGCGCCACCCGCGACAGCGCCAAGGTGCAAGCCGCTTTGGCCGCCTTGACTGCCTCTGCCGAAAGCGGCGAAGGCAACTTGCTCGACCTGTCGATCCAAGCCATCCGCCTGCGCGCCACGGTGGGTGAAATCTCTGACGCGTTGGAATCGGTCTATGGCCGCCACCGCGCCGACACACAAAAGGTGACCGGTGTGTACGCTGCCGCTTACGACTCGGCCGAAGGCTGGGACAAACTCAAAGAAGAAATCGCCGCCTTCGCGGACGTGCAAGGCCGTCGCCCCCGCGTGATGATTGCCAAGCTGGGCCAAGACGGCCACGACCGTGGCGCCAAAGTGGTGGCCACCGCCTACGCCGATTTGGGCTTTGACGTGGACATGGGCCCGCTGTTCCAAACCCCCGAAGAGTGCGCCCGCCAAGCCATTGAAAACGATGTGCACGCCGTGGGCGTGTCCACCTTGGCCGCTGGCCACAAAACGCTGGTGCCCGCCATCATTGCCGAGCTCAAAAAGCAAGGCGCTGACGACATCATCGTGTTCGTGGGCGGCGTGATCCCGCGTCAAGACTACGAGATGCTTTATGACGCAGGCGTCAAAGGCATCTACGGCCCCGGCACCCCGATCCCCGCCAGCGCCAAGGATGTGCTGGAGCAGATCAAAAAGGCCGTGGGCTGAACTTGTGAAATCTTCGGTGGGTAGGTATCATTTGGTATCTATCTTCTGGGGCTTGCCATGAACGCACTCACTGACACCGCCAAAATCTTCACGACAGGGCGCAGCCAAGCTGTGCGCCTGCCCAAGGCCTATCGCTTTGACACCGCTGAGGTGTTCATCGAAAAGGTAGGTAACACCGTGATCCTTCGCCCCAAACAAGATGTGCCCGGCGAGTGGGGCACCCGCTTACAAGCCATCTTGAGTGGTTGGGATGGCATGCCCGAAGACATTGAGCGCCATCACACGCTGCCTGCGGACGACATCGAGAGCCTTGACTGATGTCTTCCCTCTACATGCTCGACACCAACATGGTGATCTACATCCAGCGAGGCGTGCCCCATGTGTTGGCGCGCTTGAACGAGCTGGGTGCAGGCCGGGTGGCCTTGTCCTCCATCGTGGTGGCTGAGTTGGCCTACGGCGTCGAAAAGAGCATGCACCAAGCACGCAACCGCAAGGTGCTGGAATCGTTCTTGAGCGAAGTGCGTGTGTTGCCCTGGACGCAAGATGCCATGTGGCACTTCGCCAAACACAACCATGCCTTGCGATCCAAGGGCCAATCTATTGGCGAGTTGGACTTGTTGATTGGCTGCCACGCCTTGGCCTTGGATGCCGTTTGTGTGACCAACAACACGCGAGAGTTTGAGCGGATTGAGGGTTTGAAGTTGGAGAACTGGGTCAACCCAGTGGGTGCTGCATGACACCAAACCAACTCTTGCAAGGCTTGCTGCACGGCACCGCGCCGGTGCAGCGCCGCGCCATGGCCAAAGCCATCACGCTTCTCGAATCCACCCGCACCGACCACCGCGTGCAGGCCGACGAGCTGCTCACAGCCATGTTGCCGCACACAGGCCAGTCTTTGCGCTTGGGCATCAGCGGTGTGCCGGGCGTGGGCAAGTCCACTTTCATCGAGGCTTTGGGTTTGTATTTGATCGCGCAGGGCCACCGCGTGGCGGTGCTGGCGGTGGACCCGTCGAGCACCGTGTCGGGCGGATCGATCTTGGGTGACAAAACCCGTATGGAGCACCTGAGCGTGCACCCGCAGGCCTACATCCGCCCCAGCCCCAGCAGTGGCACTTTGGGTGGCGTGACCGAAAAAACCCGTGAGTCCATGTTGGTCTGCGAAGCCGCAGGCTACGACGTGGTGATCGTCGAGACCGTGGGCGTGGGTCAAAGCGAAACCGCTGTGGCCGGCATGACCGATATGTTTTGCTTGCTGCAACTGCCCAATGCGGGTGACGACTTGCAGGCCATCAAAAAAGGCGTGATGGAGTTGGCCGATTTGGTGCTCATCAACAAGTCCGACACCGACGCGATTGCCGCCACCCGCGCCAAGCTGCAAATCACCAGCGCGTTGCAGCTTTTGGGCATGCACGGCGCGTCGGGCCATGCGCCGGGCGACGAATCGCTGTGGCACCCCAAGGTCATCCAAATCAGCGCCTTGCTCAACCAAGGCGTGGACGGCTTTTGGGCGGCCGTCAGCGAATTCAAGGCCTTGCAAGTGAACAATGGGCGCTTTGCGATGCGTCGCCAACAACAATCGCTGGCGTGGATGTGGGAACGCATTGACGCCGGTTTGAAACAAACTTTTCGGGCGCAGCCGCGTGTGCAAGCGCTGCTGCCCGATTTGAGCCAACAAGTGGGCGCGGGGCAGCTGGCTGCCTCCACCGCGGCAAGACAGCTGCTCAGTGCTTACCAAGCACAGGGCGGAATGTGAAATCTTCCTGGAGTAAAGAAAGA
>JAHECM010000118.1 GCA_024641725.1 Limnohabitans sp.
CTTGCAGCTTCTGCAAATAAGCGTCGAGCTTCACAAACGTCCCGCCAAAGCCCACTTCCATCCCTGGGCGTGCCATGTCGAAAGTTTGGTGGCCGATCTCGTCACTTTCGTGCGGCAGCCAGGTGATCGTCACGCGCGTGCTGTCGTCTTCAATCACTTCAAACGTGGTGGTGACGTGCATGTATTTGGGCCAGGTGGGGGCCATGGGGTGAGCACCCAGGCCGCCCTCGCGGTTGGAGAAGCTTTGCAGGTGCACCAGGCGCTCGGGCGCAGCGATCTCTAGAAACGCTTGCTTGCCCCACATCTCCATGCCACCCGGGCCCTGGATGCCGTAGTGGTAACGCCCGCCGACCCGAAAGTCCATGTCGGTGTGGATGTTGTGAAAGCCCTCGGGGCTCAGCCACTGCGCCAGGTGATGCGGCTGGGTGTAGACCTCAAACACCAGCGGGCGAGGCGCTTGGAAGACGCGGGAGATCACGAAGGGGGCGACGTTGGGCATGACAGTGGCGAAGAGTTTGGGGGAAGGCTGCGAATTCTAAGGCGACGGCCTTAAGACGACATGCGCGACAGCACATCAAACACCGCCGCCGTGTCGTGCTCGGCGTGCCCCAGCGCCATGGCCGCGTTGTAGACGGGCACAGTGGCCGCAAACAGCGGCGCGGGCACTTGGACGTCGGCCAATGCGGCGGCGATGAGCTTCATGTCTTTTTGCCAGATGCCGACTTTCATGGTGGGTGTGTCCCAGCCTTGGTCTTGCATCAGGGGGCCGCGCACTTGCAGCATGCGTGAGCCGCCTGCGCCGTCGCTCAGCACCTTGACGGCGTCTTTGGGCTGAATGCCCCAACGCTGGCCCAGCAGCAGCGCTTCGGCGGTGGACACGTTGTGGATGGCCACCAGCAAGTTGGCCATCAGCTTCATCTTCATGCCGTTGCCAAAGGAGCCCAGGTCAAAGCAGTTTTTTGAAAATCCCGCAAACACGGGCTTGAGTTTTTTGATCGCCGCTTTGGAGCCGCTGGCATACACCGTCAGGTCTTTGTGCACTGCTTGCGCGCCCGTGCCCGACAGGGGGCAGTCGAGCATGACGATGCCTTGGGCCTGGAGTGCATCGCGGGCGGCGGTTTTGTCGGCGATGTCGAGCGTGCTGGTTTCCACCACCAGCAGCTTGCGGTGGCCACAGGCGGCGATCTGCTGCACCGCACTGTGCAGTGCTTCCGGGCCGGGCAGCGCGCAAATGATGACGTCCACCGTGCTGGCCAATTCGCCCGCGTTGGCGCAAGGGGCGCCCCCGGCAGCTTTGAGGCGTTTCATGGCTTTGGCGTCTGGGTCGTAGCCGCTGACCGCAAAGCCCGCTTTGACCAAGTTGGCGGCCATGGCCCGGCCCATGATACCCACGCCCAACATGCCCACGCGCTGAATGGGCACAGTGGGTTTGGCGGTGCGGGTTGTTTTGGGCGCGGTGCTCATGGCTGCAAGGGCAAATCAAGCGTGGGAGAAAAGGACGTGGACCGCAGCATCTTGGTGCTTTGTTCCACGACCACATCCAGCGCCTGCAGCGCCTGACGGTAGCGCGCCCAGCCGGGGTCGGCCTCCATCAGGGCGCGGCGGCGCTCGCGTTCGGCCAGGCTGGCAAAGCCCCACAGGTGCACCACCTCGTTGAGTGGGCCGATCTCAGACACATAAAACCCGATCAGGTGCCCCAAGTATTTGAGCTGCAGCGGCAACGCCGCCTGCTCATAGAGCTGGAGAAACGCGCCGGTGTGCAGCGCCTTGAGGGTGTAGGTGCGGTGCTCAACGATCATGGCTGCGCGCTCAATCGACCTTGATGCCCAGATCGTTGATCACCTTGTTCCAGAAGGCATAGTCGGAGTTGGCCACCGTGTCGAGCGCGGCGGCGCTGGTGCCCGTGGGCGTGAGGCCCAGATCAATCAAGCGGGCTTGGATCTCGGGCAGCTTCACGATCTTGACGATCTCGGTGTTGAGCTTGGCGATGATGTCGTTGGGCGTGCCGGTGGGCGCGAAAACGCCGTGCCACGAGCTGCCAATCACGCCGTTGACGTCGAGGTTGGGTTCAAACTCGGTCATGGTGGGCACGTCGGGCAGACCGGGGATGCGCTGCGCCCCCGAGATGGCCAAGCCCTTGACTTTGCCCGCCTTGATCAGCGGAATGGCGGTGGTTGACGCCTCCACCGACAGGCTGATCAGGCCGCTCATCACATCGGGCGAGGGGTTGGTTTTGTAGGGCACATGGTTGAGCTTGATGCCCAGCCGCTGAGACCACACCTCCAAGGCCACATGGGGCTGCGAGCCGACGCCCAAAGAGGCAAAGTCGATCTTGCCGGGGTTCGCCTTGGCGTACGCCACCAGCTCCTTCATGTTGTTGTAAGGCGCTTTGGGTGTGGCGGTCAGCACATGCGGCACTTGCAAAATTTGGCTGACGGCTTTGAAGTCGCGCGGCGGGTTGTACTTGGCGTCGCGGTACACATTGGGGGCAATCGCGTGCGTGGCCTTGACGCTGAAAAACAGGGTGTACCCGTCCGCCGCAGACGTGCCAGCAGCCACAGCGCCGATCATGCCGCCTGCGCCCGGCTTGTTGTCCACCACCACAGGCTGGCCCAGGGCCGTGCCCAGTTTGTCGGCAATCAGGCGGGCCACCACGTCGGGTGAGATGCCCGCTGCAAAAGGCACCACCAACTTGATGGGGCGATTGGGGTAGCCCGCAGACTGCGCAAAGGCGCTGGGCATGGCGCTGAATGTGGTGGCGGCAGCCAGAGCGAGCAAATGACGGCGTTGCATGGTGTTGTCTCCTGATGGGTTGGATGAATGGAAAAACGGTTGGGTCAGCGTGTCAGCCCATGCTGGCGAAATGCGCCACGCCTGCGGCGGCCACGATGCCGTCCTCAAACGACTGCACGCCCGAGATGCCGATGGCCCCCACACACTGGCCGTCGCGCACCAGTGGCAGGCCGCCCTCGATGGGCGTGGCGCCGGGCAGCATCATCATGACGTTGCGTCCGCTGGCCACGGCGGCTTCAATGGCCTGTGTGGGCCGCTTGAACAGCAGGGCGGTCTTGGCCTTTTCTTGGGCCACCACGCTGGAGGCTTTTTGGGTGTGGTCAAGCCGTTCGAGGTACATGGTGTGCCCGCCGTCGTCGACGATCGCGATGACCACGTTCCAGCCGTTTTGCACGGCGCAGGCCCGGCAGGCGTTGGCAATTTGTTTGGCGTCGTCGATGGAAAGTGCCCATTGGCTGTACATGTGGAGTCCTGAGTCGGTTGAATGTGGGGAAGGGCTGTGCGCAGGCTCAGAAGTTGACGTTCTGAGCGCCTTTGAGGGCGAGGATCTGTCGGGCTTCGTCGGGCGTGGCGATTTGCAGGCCCAGGCCTTCGATGATTTGGCGCACCTGCCGCACTTGCTCGGCGTTGCTATTGGCCAGGGTGCCCTTGCCCAGCCAGAGGCTGTCTTCCAGGCCCACGCGCACATGGCTGCCCATGCTGGCGCCCATGGCGGCAATGCGCAGTTGGTGCCGCCCCGCGCCCAGCACCGACCATTGGTATTGGTCACCAAACAGGCGGTCGGCGGTGCGGCGCATGTGCATCACGTCTTCGGGGTGCGGGCCAATGCCGCCCAAGATGCCAAACACCGACTGGATGAAAAACGGCCCCTTGATGAGCCCTTTGTCGGCAAAGTGCGCGAGGTTGTAGAGGTGACCGATGTCATAGCACTCCAGCTCAAAGCGGGTGTTGTTTTCTGCGCAGGCCCGCAAGGCGTATTCGATGTCCTTGAAGGTGTTGCGAAAAATCAGGTCGCGGCTGTTTTCCAGGTGCTCGCGTTCCCACTCGTGTTTGAAGTCGGTGAAGCGCTCGAGCATCGGAAACAGCGCGAAATTGAAGGAGCCCAGATTGAGCGAAGCCACCTCGGGCGCGAAGCGCATGGAGGGTTGAATCCGTTCATCAATCGTCATGAACGGCGAGCCGCCGCTCGTGAGGTTGAGCACGGCGTTGGTGCGACTCTTAATTTGCGGCAGAAACTTTCCGAACGCCTCGGGGCTTTGGTCGGGCTTGCCCGTGACCGGGTCGCGTGCGTGCAGATGGATGATGGCCGCGCCCGCGTTGGCAGCCTCCACCGAAGCTTCAATGATCTCTTCGGGCGTCACCGGCAAATACGGCGACATGGACGGTGTGTGAATGGCGCCTGTGACGGCACAGGTGATGATGACTTTGTTCATCGAATGGACCACTGAGTGTGAATGTCGGGCCATCGTAAGGACGAGTCACCGGGCGGCACACCACGTTAACCCCTAAGGCCAGACACATGGGTTACAGCGGGCTGCGGACGATGCCGCCGCCCGCAGACTCTGCAGATTCAACGGTTGACGTTCACCACCACCCGACCGCGCACCTGCCCCGCCAGAATCTCTGCGCCCAGACCGATGGCGTCGGCCAGGCCCACTTCGCGGGTGATGCGTTCGAGTTGCGCCGTGTCCAGGTCGCGGGCCAGGCGGGCCCAGGCCGCTTCGCGCACGGCACGCGGGGCCATCACGCTGTCGATGCCCGCCAGCGTCACGCCGCGCAAGATGAAGGGCGCCACGCTCGACGGAAAGTCCATGCCCTGGGCCAGGCCGCAAGCGGTGACCACGCCGCCGTATTTGGTGCTGGCGCAGGCGTTGGCCAGGGTGTGGCTGCCCACGGTGTCGACCACGCCCGCCCAGCGCTCTTTGGCCAGCGGCTTGCCAGGAGCCGACAGTTCGGCCCGGTCCATGACGTCGGCCGCGCCCAGCTGGCGCAGGTAGTCGGCCTCTTGCAGGCGGCCAGTGCTGGCCACCACGCGGTAACCCAGTTTGGCCAACAGCGCAATCGCGACACTGCCCACACCACCGCCCGCGCCGGTGACCAAGATGTCGCCGCTGGCGGGGGTGACGCCGTGTTTTTCAAGCGCCATCACGCACAGCATGGCGGTGTAGCCTGCGGTGCCTATGGCCATGGCCTGGCGCGGGGTGAAGGCGGCAGGCAACTTGACCAGCCAGTCGCCTTTGAGGCGCGCCTTTTGCGCCAGACCGCCGCTGTGGCTTTCGCCCACACCCCAACCGTTCAAAACGACCTGGTCACCCACCTTGAACAGCGGGTGCTGGCTGTCGGTCACGGTGCCTGACAAATCGATGCCGGGCGTGAGCGGGAACTTGCGCACCACGGGGCTTTTGCCGGTGATGGCCAGGCCGTCCTTGTAGTTGATCGTCGAGTAATCGACTTGCACCGTCACATCGCCTTCGGGCAAGGCGCTGTCATCCAGCGTTTGCAAGGTGCAGCGGTAACCGGCGTCGTCTTTGTGGATTTGCAGGGCTTGGTAAGTCATGGGCGGCTTTCTGAAAGAGGCCTTACTGTGCACCAAAGCGCAGCCGCTCGGTAGCGCTGGACGTCACCTGTGCGCTAGCATGGCAGCGTCGGAAAGGTTCGCCATGCGTGTTGTTCGCCCTGCCTTGCTTGTGCTTGTCGGCTGGTTTTGGAGTCTGACGTCGGCCATCGCCGCGCCCGACGAATCGGCCCTGTGCAAGGCGCATGGCTACCCGGTGGGCACTGCGCGCAACTGGTTTTTTGACGAATGCGTGCGGGTGGGTTCGTTCACCCACCACGCCGAGATCCCGGGCCTCATGGGCGGGCTTGCCAACACCATGGCGCCTGCCGCGCAGCCGCTCGAATTGCCCCAAGCCGCGCAAGAGCCCGTCTACCGCTGGGGCATCAGCCAAGAAAGCGGTTTGACCCTGGACGACTACATGAACCGGCAACGCGTCATGGCCCTGCTGGTGATCAAGGATGGCGTCGTTCAGGTCGAGCGCTACCAGTACGGGCGCAACGCGGCCCACCGCTTTTTGTCGAACTCGATGGCCAAGACCATCACCGCGATGGCCGTGGGCCTGGCCTTGCGCGAGGGGCGCATCCAGTCGCTGGACGACCGGGCCGACCGCTATGCCCCGACGCTGGCAGGCACTTTGTATGGGGAGACCACCGTGCGCCACCTGCTGCGCATGTCCTCGGGCGCCAAGTTTGAAGAGCGCTACGACGGCAAAGACGATCTGGCCCGCTACGGCATGGCCGCCTACCGGGGCGGGGCGGCCGAAGGTGCGCGGGTCATCACCGAGCGGCTGTACGCGCAAGGCGAACGTTTCAACTACGCCAGCGCCGAGACCGACATGCTGGCGCTGGTGCTGCAAGGGGCCACGGGCGAGACGCTCAGCAGCTACCTTCAAACGCGCCTGTGGCAGCCCATGGGTGCAGAGACCTCGGGCCTGTGGCGGGCCGGAGCCAATGGGCTGGAACGCGCCGGCGGCAACTTCAACGCCACCGCCCGCGACTACGCGCGCTTGGGCATGTTGTTGGCCAACGATGGCACGCGGCCAGACCGCCCGGACTTGGGCGAAATCTTGCCGCGCGACTACTTGCTGGAGGCCACCGACTGGGAGCGCCACCCCAGCGCTTTCGCGCCAAAACGGGCCACGCCCTATTACGGCTACGGTTACCAGGTCTGGACTTTCCCCGGACAGCAGCGCCGTTTTGCCTTGTTGGGGGTGTACGGGCAGGCCATCTTTGTGGACCCGGCACAAAAGCTGGTGATGGTGCATC
>JAHECM010000122.1 GCA_024641725.1 Limnohabitans sp.
GGTCGGCAGTCATGCCAAAAGGCTTCATCACTTCGCACAGGCGGGCGTAGTGGTCGGTCAGGCGCGCTTCGTTGGCATCGTCACCGGCCACCAAAATGGCCTTGGCTTTCAAGGCGGCACCAGCGTCGTACAGCGCGTCCCAGGTGTGCGGGTCAAACTGTTCGCCGATGCGGATGATTTCCAGATCGAACACGCCCACGCCCGTGTCGCGTTGTGCGGCCAAGGTTTCGCGCAAGGCTTCGGGCTGGTCCAGCAAGTGCTGCTGCGGCGCACCGGGGGCGTTGGGCCATAGGCGCAGGCCCACAAAGCTGTAGCCCGTTAGGGCCGCAACTTGTATCGTTTGTGCGGGCGTGCAGCGGTGCGAACTGAGGTAAGCAAGGGAGTAGGTGCGGTGGGTCATGTGGTGTGGGTATGACGGGCGTTGACAAGTTCAGCGATCAGCCCTTTTGGCCTGGCCCGGTGTAGGAGCCACACCCCGTGCGCGAGGGGGTCCATGGCGAGGCGAGGTCGCGCACAGGGTGCTGCTCCTGCACATGCGGCTTATTTCAAAGGCGACACGGCGGTGGGCATGGCGATGGTCGAGACCATGTTCGTGGTCAGGTGGGCCGGGCCGCCTTTGGGCGGCCAGATGCCTTGGGCCACGGCTTCGCCGCGAATCTGGCTGCGCGCATTCAGGCTGTCGTAGGCCCAGATGTTGGTGAAGCGAAGTGGGCCGTCGAGCGCGACCATGGCGACCACGCAAGGCGAGAGCTTGTCGCGGGCGGGCACGGCCTGCTCCCACAGGTCGATGGTCGGCTGCACGCCCCCGGTCTTGATGCCGTAGGTGCGGATCTCGTACACCGGCCCCGCGATGCCGGATTCGGCACTGGGACGCACGGGCTTCATCCAGGGGAAGCCTTGGTAGCTGTGCTGCTCTAGCGCCTGAAAAATCGCGCCACAGCCAAAAGGACTGGCGTGTTTTTGGGTGCGCTCGCGCTCTGCCCGCAAGGATTCGAGCGTGGCAAAGCCGCGCAGCACGATCATTTGGTTGAGCTGTCCGATGTCGGTGAACCAGCAGCCCAGCAACTCGCCTTGGGCGTCGGGGGTGGTGGCAAAGGCCTGCACGTTCGTGGCGGCTTGGCCAGCGGTTCCAAAGGGCAGGGTCAGGGTGGCGAGTTCATAGAACATGGTGTGGTCTTTCGGGGTGTGGCTGTAGGTTGGAGATATGGGGAATTCGGCAGTGGACGCAGGGTTGCGCCCTGCGGCGTGGTGGGCGGCAATGAAGCCAAAGGTCATGGCCGGGCCCAGCGTGATGCCGCCCGCTGGGTAGTGGCCACCCATCATGCTGTTCAGGTCGTTGCCACCGGCGTACAGGCCGGGGATGGCCTGGCCTTGGGCGTCGGTGACTTGTGCGTGGTCGTTCACGCGCAAACCTGCAAAGGTTCCCAAACTGCCCATGACGACTTTGACGGCATAAAAGGGGCCGCGTTCGATCGGGGCCATGCAGGGGTTGCGCAGGCCGCGCCGCGCGGTGTGGATGGCGTCGCCCTGGATGCGGTTGTAGGGCGTTTCGCCTTTGCCAAAGTCGCGGTCTTTGCCTTCACGCGACAGGGTGTTGTAGCGCTGAACCGTGGCCTGAAGTGCGCTGAGGTCGATGCCGCAAGCCGCAGCCAAAGCGTCCAGCGTCTGGCCGCTTTGGAGGTAGCCATTTTTGAGCCATGGGGCCAGCGGCAGGGGCGCGGGTTTGACAGCCCCCAGACCGTAATGGCGGATGAAGGCGTGGTCGCACACCAGCCAGGCCTCGGGCGGCTCGCCTGCGGGCGTGGCGGCCAGCAGGCCTTGTATGAATTCGTGGTACGAGTTGGCCTCGTTGGTGAAGCGCTCGCCACGCGCCGTGACCGCGATCAGACCGGGTTTGGCGCGCTCGATCAGGTGCGGAAAGTGGGCCACGCTGCCCTCGCTGCCCGGGTTCGCACGCGGCACCAACGACACAGGGGCCAGCGCCGCAGCGTGCACCAGGTCGTCTGCCACCCCGCCGCCCGCATGCTCGCCCAAGCGCAAACCGTCGCCGGTGTTGCCCCGGCTGCCGGCTGACCAGTGTTCGTGGCCCGTTGGCGCGTGGGGCAACAGTTGTTGCTTGCGCACCGGGTCGTGCGGAAAACCACCGGTGGCCAGCACCACGCCGCAGCGGGCCATCATGTTGACCTCGCCATCGGGTGTTTGCACCACCGCGCCAGTGACGCGGCCAGCGGTTTGCAGCAAGCGAACGGCTGGGCTGTTCACGCGTATTTGCACGCCCAGCTCAAAGGCCGAATGGGCCAAGGCCCCGACCAAGGCGTTGCCATTGACCAAGCGCGTGCCCCGGCGGTGCACCAGCAGGTCGCGCCAGTGGCGCAGCACCAGCTTGGTGACGTACCACAATGAGGCGGGCCGGCGCAGCGCGTTCAAAAAGTGCCGCAGCTCGGCCCCCGAGGCGATGCCCATGCCCCACAGCGTCGTCTCGTGCAGTGGGGGCTTGAGGTCATGCAGGCGCGTGCCCAGTTGACGGGCGTCAAAGGGTGCTGCACAAATAGAGCGACCGCCGAGCGCCGCGTCTGGCGTGTCGCCATGAAAGTCGGGGATGGCGTTGCCGTCGATGAACTGCAGCGCGGTGTGGCGGCGAAAGAATTCGACCATGCGCGGGCCGTTGGTCAAAAAGGTGCGGACGCGGGATTCGTTGAACTGCTCGCCCAGCTCGCGGCGCAGATAAGCCAGGGGCTTGTCGATGCGCTCCAAGCGCCCAGCTTCCACCGCCAGGGGGTTGCGCGGCACCCACATCCAGCCGCCCGACCAAGCGGTGGTGCCGCCGTATTGCGGGTCTTTTTCAACCACGATGACCTTCAAGCCCAGGTGCGCCGCCGTGACGGCCGCAGACAGCGCCCCCGCGCCCGAGCCGATGACCAGCAGGTCACAAGCGGTGTGGGCGTTTTGGGCGGTGTGGGGGGGGGCTGGGTGTTGCGGGGCGGTCATGCTCAGGCAGCGTAAATGGGTTGGCGGCTTGCGGTGGGCGCTGCTTGGCCGGTTTCGGCGGTGAGGCTGAAGAAGGGCGATGCCCCGCTGGACGCCGCCAATTGCGCGGCCATGGACACCAACTCGGGGGCCAGCGCACCCATGCGCTCGGGCGTCAAGCGCACCGTGGGGCCGGCAATGGTCAGCACGCCAAAAGCGGGCTGGCCCGCAAAACGCACCGGCACCGAAAGGGCCGACAGCCCGGCGGTGTAAGTGTCGGTGGTCAGGCTGTAGCCGCGCTCGCGGGTGGCCTGCACAGCTTGCATTGCCGCCTGCAGGTTGGCCGGGGCGGCGGGGCCAAAGTCTTCTGGCTTGCCCAGCCCTTGTTTGACCATCAAGGCCAGCGCCTCGTCGTCGCTCAGGGTGGACAGCCAGGCCCAGCCAGACGAGGAGCAAGACAGGCGTGCGTCGCTGCCCATGTCGGGGTCGTAGCGCAGGCCCTGGCGGGCGCCTTGCGCGCGGGCCACCCAAGTCAAGCGTTCGCCGTCCACCACCGACAGGCGCACCAGCTCACCGGAGACTTCGGCCAAGCGGTTGAGCAGCGGCTGGGCAATGTCCACGATGCCGCTGTTGCTCAGGTAGCTCAGGCCCATTGACACCAGTTTGGTGGTCAGCAGGTAGTCGCCGTGGCCGCGTGTCTGGCGCACATAGCCCAGGCGCACCAGATCGGTCAGCAGCCGGTGCACCGCGCTGCGCGGGATGCCCAGCGTGTCGGCCATGGCGGCCAGTTCCATGCCCTCGCCGTGCTGGGCCAGCAATTCAAGGATGCCTAAGGTTCGTTCCAGGACGCCGTTCATGTCAGTCTTTCAATGTGATGGCTTGGCCGCTGACGGCGGCGGCGTGCACGGCCAGCGTTGCGGCCAGCGTGCGCAGGCCGTCCAGCGCGCTGCACAGCGGGCTGGCCCGGCCCGCAATCACCTGGGCGAAGTGTTCGAGCTGTCGGGTGTACGGGTCGGCGGCGTGCACGGGAGTGCTTTGGTGCGTCATCTCGGCATGCCAGCTGCGCTCACCTCGGTACTGCCACAGGCCCAGATCGGGCAGCGACAGTGAGCCGTGCGTGCCCATGATCTGGTGCGAGGCCACGTTTTGGCGCGGGTACTGGGCTTGTTCTGCGGCGCACATGTCCCAGCACCAAGGCGATGTGGTGGCGTCCGACACGATCACGGTGGCCAGCGCCCCGCTGGCAAAACGCAGCACGGCCGCAGCGGTGTCTTCGACCTCAAAGCCACGCACGGCGTGGCTGTCCATGGCCTGCACCTCGGTCACTTCGCCCAGCAAGTAGCGCAGCATGTCGATGTCGTGGATCAGGTTGATGAGGATCGGACCGCCGCCCATCTGGCGACGCCATGCCGCCTCAAAATACGGCTCAGGCTTGAAAAAAGTGGCCAAGGCGGTGGCACTCACAATGCGGCCCAACTGCCCTTGTTCAATCAGGTCGCGGGCGCGCTGGTTGATCGGGTTGTGGCGGCGGTGGTGGCCCACCAGTACGGGGGTGCCGGTGCGGGCCACGGCTTCGGCCAATTGACGGGCTTCGGCCACGGTGTCGGCCACGGGTTTTTCCACCAAGGCCGGAATGCCCCGTTCCAGACACGCCATGGCCACGGGCACATGCGTGGTGTTGGGCGTGGCCACGATGGCCCCCTGTGGCTGAACTTGGTCGAGCAAACTGACCGCCTCGGCAGCCCAAGGCACCCCCAGCCGAGCCGCCAGGGCTTGGCCTGAGGCGCTGGGCTCGGCGATGCCCACCAACTCCAAATCGGGGTGGCGCAAGATCCGGTCAATGTGGGCTTGACCGATGTTGCCTGCGCCAATCAGCGCCAAACGGGTGGAGGTGGACATGAGGTGTCTCGCTTGGGGGTGTGTTTTTGTGTTGGCGAGTGTAGCCACAAGTGGAGGAATATTCAATAGTTGAATCAAATTCCACTTTTGGATATGATGCCACCCATTCCAGGGCCGATGGGGTGCTGGAATGGATGTTTAACCAGCGAGCGAGCCATGTCCCAAGCCTTGAGCGGTGCCACCCGTGTTCATTTCATCGTGGGCGACCCGATCGCCCAGGTCAAATCGCCTGCGGGTGTGACCCAGGCTTTTGTGGACGCGGGGCGCAACGCGGTGTGCATTCCTGCGCATGTGGCCCCGGCCGATTTGGCTGCCTGGACGGCGGGGGTCAGTTTGGCCCACAACGTGGACGGCATCATCGTCACGGTGCCACACAAGTTCGCCTACTTTGACCTGTGCGCCAGTACTTCGGAGCGCGGCGCGTTTTTGAAATCCATCAACACCTTGCGCCGCAATGCCGATGGCTCTTGGCATGGCGACATGTTCGACGGCATGGGCTACGTCAAAGCCTTGGCGCTCAAAGGCTGCAGCTTGTCCGGTCAAAAGGCCTTGCTGGTGGGGGCGGGCGGCGCGGGCTCGGCGATTGCCTATTCGCTGGCCACGGGCGGCGTGCGCGAGCTGGCCATCCACGACGCGGACACCGTGCGCCGCGACACGCTGGTGCAGCGCCTGGCTGCGCTGGGCACATGCCGGGTGGTGGCGGGCAGCAGCGATCCGACAGGGTTTGACATCGCGATCAACGCCACGCCGATCGGTATGCAGGCGGGCGATCCGCACCCGATTGACTCCAGGCAATTCACGCCCGGCATGTGGGTGGGCTGTGTGATCACCGCACCCGCTGTGCCGCCCATGATCGAGGCCGCGCGGGCGCTGGGCTGCCACACCCTCACGGGGGCGGACATGTTCGCCCAAGTCAAAGACCTGATGGTCGAATTTTTGCTGGGGGCCTGAGATGCAAGTGCTGAAAAATGGCCTGAACGGCTTGAAGGACGGTGCCGAATTTGACCTGGTGGTCATCGGCGCTGGCGGCGCGGGTTTGTCGGCAGCGGTGTTTGCCGCCATCGACGGGGCCAAAGTGCTGGTGGTCGAGCACACCGACCATGTGGGCGGCACCACCGCTTGGTCTGCGGGCACCACTTGGGTACCGGGCACGCAGCACGCGCCCGCGGTCAATCCCAGCGACACGCTGGACGCGGCCACCACTTACCTCAACCATGCCGTCGGTGCGCAAGCCCCTGTGGCCTTGCGTGAGGCTTTTTTGAAAAACGGTGCCGATGCTGTGGCCAAGATCGAAGCGCTGTCATCGGTGAAGTTCCGGCCTTACGCCAAGCACCCCGATTACATCAGTGACTTGCCAGGCGCCACCTTGTGTGGCCGCGCCTTGGAGCCGGTGCCCTTTGATGGCCGTTTGCTGGGCGACTTGTTCCCCTTGCTGCGCCCGCCGATTCCTGAGTTCACCGTGCTCGGCGGCATGATGGTGGACCGCACCGACATCAACCACCTGCTGGCCATGAGCCGGTCTTGGGCCTCGTTCAAGCATTCGGTGCGCATCGTGTGGCGGCATCTGACAGACCGCCTAAAGCACGCACGCGGCACCCGCTTGGTGATGGGCAACGCCTTGGTGGGGCGCTTGCTGCACGCTTTGTCGCAACACGCTCAGGCCACGCTGGCGCTGAGCACCGGCGTTGAGGCGCTGGAGCAAGATGCGGGCGGCCGCGTGGTGGCGGTGCAT
>JAHECM010000123.1 GCA_024641725.1 Limnohabitans sp.
GCGGGCGGCTCCAGCGCCGCTGACGTGGTCAGCGAAGTCGAGTCCGCCGCCGACCTCTCGCGCATGATGCAAGAGCTGCCTGCCGTCGAAGACCTGCTCGAAGCCAGCGACGACGCGCCCATCATCCGCATGCTCAACGCCTTGCTCACGCAGGCGGCGCGCGACGGTGCCAGCGACATCCACATCGAGCCCTACGAGCGCCACAGCAGCGTGCGCTTTCGGGTGGACGGCACGCTGCGCGAGGTGGTGCAGCCCAACCGCGCCTTGCACGCCGCGCTGATCTCGCGCCTGAAAATCATGGCCGAGCTGGACATCTCAGAAAAACGCCTGCCGCAAGACGGCCGCATCAGCCTGCGCCTGGGCTCGCGTGCGGTGGACGTGCGCGTCTCCACCCTGCCCAGCGCCCACGGCGAGCGCGCGGTGCTGCGCCTTTTGGACAAAAGCGAAGCGCGCCTGACGCTCGAAGCCGTGGGCATGCAAGGCCCGGTGCTTTCGCAAATTGACCAAGTCATTCGTCAGCCGCATGGCATTTTGCTGGTGACCGGGCCCACCGGCTCGGGCAAGACCACCACGTTGTACGCCGCGCTGCAGCGGCTGGACGCCGCGCGCAACAACATCATGACGGTGGAAGACCCGATCGAGTACGAGCTGGGCGGCGTGGGCCAAACCCAGGTCAACGCCAAGATCGACCTGACCTTTGCCAAGGCGCTGCGGGCCATCTTGCGGCAAGACCCGGACGTGATCATGATCGGCGAGATTCGCGATTTTGAGACCGCACAAATCGCCATCCAAGCCTCACTCACGGGCCACTTGGTGCTGGCCACGCTGCACACCAACGACGCCGCCAGCGCCGTGACCCGCCTGACCGACATGGGCGTGGAACCGTTTTTGCTGAGCTCGTCTTTGTTGGGCGTGTTGGCCCAGCGCCTGGTGCGCAAGCGCTGCACGCACTGCGGCGGTACAGGCTGCACGCACTGCGGCCACACCGGCTACGCGGGGCGCACCGGCATTTTTGAACTGCTGGTGGCCAGCGACCCAATCCGCAGCCAGATCCACAACCGCGCCGCCGAGTCCGAACTGCGCGCCACAGCGCTGTCGCAAGGCATGGTGCTGATGCGCGACGACGGCCAGCGTCTGGTGGACGCAGGCATCACCAGCGCCGAAGAGTTGCTGCGCGTGACGCGCGACTGAGGCCGCCAGCCCCCGAACACCTATGCCCGCCTACCGTTTCGAAGCCCTGCAAGCCGATGGCACGCCCCGCAAAGGCGTACTGGAGGCCGACAGCGTCAAAGCCGCCCGCAGCCAACTGCGAACGCAAGGCCTGGTGCCGCTGGCGGTGGAGGCGATTGCCGCTGGCCGCAGCGCCGAGCACAGCGGCCTGCCTTGGTGGCAAAGGCCAGTGGGCCAGCCGCGTGCGTTCAACGCCACCCAAAGGGCCGTCTGGACGCGCCAACTGGCCGGCTTGGTGGGCAGCGGCCTGCCACTGGAGCGCGCCTTGTCGGCCTTGGCCGACGAAGCCGGGCACGAACGCCAACGCCACCTGATGGCGGCCATCCGCGCCGAAGTCAACGCCGGCAGCAGCCTGGGGCGGGCGCTGGCCCAGCACCCCCAAGAATTCCCGGCCATTGACCGTGCCGTCATCGGCGCGGGCGAGCAAAGCGGGCACCTCGGCCAGGTGTTGGAGCAACTGGCCAACGACCTGGAAGAACAACAAACCCTGCGCGCCAAACTGATCGGCGCAGCGCTCTACCCGGCCATCGTCTCGCTGGTGGCGCTGGCGATTGTGGTGTTTTTGGTCACCTCGGTGGTGCCCCAAGTGGCGGGGGTTTTTGCGGGCAGCCACCACCAGCTGCCGGGCCTCACGCTGGCCATGCTGGCCATCAGCGACTTGGTGCGCAACTGGGGCTGGCTCATGCTGCTGCTGGCCGCTGGCGGCACGCTGGCCTTGCGCCTGGCCCTGCGCCAAGCGGTGTTTCGCGAACGCTTTGACGCCGCCTGGCTGCGCCTGCCGGTGCTGGGCAGGCTGTCGCTGGGCTACAACAGCGCCCGCTTTGCCTCCACCTTGGCCATGCTGACGGCAGCGGGCGTGCCCATCCTCAAGGCCTTGCAGTCGGCGGCGGACACCGTCTCCAACCAGGCCCTGCGCGCCGACGCGCTGGAGGCCCTGGTGCGCGTGCGAGAAGGCGCACCCCTGGCCATGGCCCTGTCCCAGCACTCGCGCTTTCCGGGCCTGCTGGCCATGTTTGCCAAACTGGGCGAACAAACCGGCCAATTGCCCACCATGCTGCAACGCGCCGCGCAGCAACTGTCGGCCGAGGTGCAGCGCCGCGCCATGGCCCTGGCCACCGTGCTGGAGCCCTTGCTGATCGTGGCCATGGGCGGCATGGTCATGCTGATCGTGCTGGCGGTGCTGATGCCGATCATGGAACTCAACACCTGGGTCAAGTGAGCCAACCGCCGTCACGGCGAGGAGCGCACAGGCGTACAACATCGCCTCCTACAATCGCTCAACAGGAGAAGCTTATGCCCGCATCACTCGAAGGCCAGTTGGTGGTTGCGATTTCGTCGCGGGCCTTGTTCGACTTTGAAGAAGAAAACCATGTGTTCGAGCAAGGCGATGACCGCGCCTACATGAAGCTGCAATTGGGGCGTCTCGAAGAACCGGCCAAACCCGGTGTGGCGTTTTCGCTGGTGCGCAAGCTGCTGGCCTTCAACGACGCTGAGACCCAACGTGTGGAGGTGGTCATCTTGTCGCGCAACGACCCGGTCTCGGGCATGCGGGTGTTCCGCTCGGCACAGCATTACGGCCTGCCCATCCAGCGCGGCAGCTTCACGCGCGGGCAGTCGCCCTGGCGTTACCTGCGCCCGCTCAACGCCAACTTGTTTTTGTCGGCCCACTTGCCCGATGTGCGCGCTGCGCTCGATGCCGGAGTGCCCGCCGCGCAGGTTTACCCCCACTCGGCACACGCGTCAGAAGACCACCCGCACGAAGTGCGCATTGCCTTTGACGGCGACGCGGTGCTGTTCTCCGACGAAGCCGAACGCGTGTTCCAGTCCGAGGGCTTGTCGGCCTTCCAACAGCACGAAAGAGACAAAGCGGGCCAGCCCCTTTCGGCGGGGCCTTTCAAGCCTTTGTTGGCGGCTTTGCAGCAGCTCCAAAGTTTGCAGCGCCAGGGCACTTCGCCCATGCGCATCCGCACCGCGCTGGTCACGGCCCGCAGCGCCCCAGCGCACGAGCGCGCCATCCGCACGCTGATGGACTGGAACATCGAGGTGGACGAGGCCATGTTTTTGGGCGGCCTGCCCAAAGGCGAATTCCTCAAAGAATTTGAGCCCGACTTCTTTTTTGACGACCAGACCGGGCACATCGAGTCGGCCGCGCAACACGTGCCGTCCGGTCATGTGGCGTCGGGCGTGTCCAATCCACTCTAGGGCCTGTCAGCGTGAGCGACGTCACGCCTCGGTCACAGCCACAGGCCTGCGTCCCTCGCGGCGGGCGATCCAAACGGTGGCGCCCAAGATGACCAAGGCCCCGGCCCAAGTCCAGCGGCTGGGCACATCGCCAAACACCCACCAGCCCAGCAAAGAGGCCCAGACCAAGTCCAAAAATCGCAGCGACTGGGTGGCCGAGATGTCGGCCATGGCAAAGGCCCGCGTCAGGCAGTAGTGGGCCAAGGTGCCCAACACGCCCGTGGCCGCAAAGCCCAGCCACTGCACGGGCGTGGGCATTTGCCAATGCGGCAGCGCCATGGGCAAGCTGAGCACCGACACGGTGAGGGCCTGCCACAGCACGATGACGCCGGGTTTTTCGTAGCGGGTGAGGGCCTTGGTGATCAAAAAAGACGCCGCAAACACGGGCGACGAGGCCAACATGACCAGGTTGTACGCACCGCCCTCGCCCGACATCTTGGGCAAAACCACCACCAGCACGCCTGCGAAACCAAGCAAGGCAGCGATCCAACGGTCTGGGTGCATGGGTTCGCCCAAAAACCAAGCGGCCCCCAGCATGATGAAAATCGGGCCGGTAAACCCTATCGCTGTCATGTCGGCCAACGGAATTTGGGGCAAGGCGGTGAACCACAAAATCAGGCCCAGCGTGTGCACCCCGCCGCGCCAAAACTGGCCCACCATGTTGACGGGCATGTAGGCACGCCAACCGTCCCGCAAGACCCAAGGCATGATGACCAGCAGACCAAAGAGGTAACGCAAAAACTGGGACTGGTACACGTCCAAGTGCAAGGTCAGTTGGCGGGCGATGGTGTTGAGCAGCGAGAACAAGACGCCGCCCAGCACCATCCAGACCATGCCGCGCACCGCCACCGGCCAAGCGGCAAACATGCGCCGGCTGCGGTGCTGCGCCAGCAACCACTGGCGAGGGGGGGCGTAAAAGGATTTGCGTGGCTTCATGCGCCGCCACCGAGAGAAATGGATGTCACGCCGCCATCTTATGGCGACCCGCCGGTCTGGTGGGTCGCCTGCGTTACGTTGTCGGCTGCGTTACGTGGCCTGTGGGCTCTGGTGCTGAGCCGTTGGCATCAAGCAGCGCTGTTTTGCAAAGCCGCAATGCGTTCTTCGATGGGCGGGTGGGTGCTGAACAGCTGCCCAATGCCACCGGCAATGCCCATGGCCGCCACGCTCTTGGGCAACTCAGCGGTGTGCAAGCCACCCAAACGGGCCAGCGCGTTGATCATGGGTTGCTTGCGGCCCATGAGTTGGGCCGCGCCCGCGTCGGCACGGAACTCGCGCTGGCGGCTGAACCAGGCCACGACGATGGCAGCGGCAAAGCCCAGCACGATGTCCAGCACCAGCGTGGTGACCATGTAACCGATGCCGGGGCCACGATTTTCTTCGTCGTTTTTGCGCAAGAAGCTTTCCACCGCGTAGCCAATGACCCTCGACAGGAACACCACAAAGGTGTTCATCACGCCTTGGATCAGCGTCATGGTGACCATGTCACCGTTGGCAATGTGGGCGATTTCGTGGCCAATGACGGCTTCGATTTCTTCATGCGTCATGCCTTGCAGCAAGCCGGTGGACACGGCCACCAAGGCCGAGTCCCGAAAAGCGCCTGTGGCAAAAGCATTCGGGTCGCCCTCAAAAATACCGACCTCGGGCATGCCAATGCCCGCCTTGTCAGCGAACTTGCGCACGGTGTCCACGATCCACGCTTCGTCTTGGTTTTGCGGCTGATCGATCACACGCACGCCCGACGACCACTTGGCCATGGGCTTGCTGATCAACAGCGAAATGATGGCACCGCCAAAACCCATGACCAAGGCGTAGCCGAGCAGTGCACCCAGGTTCAAGCCGTTGGGGGTCAGGTAGCGGTTGACGCCCAGCAAACTGGCAACGATGCCCAGCACCGCCACCACGGCGATGTTGGTCAAAATGAACAAAAAGATGCGTTTCATGGTTTTTTCTCTCCGAATGGGCAGGGTTTGATTCAACCAGAGGTGGTCAATTCCTGACTGTTGTGTGGTTTTTGTCGGCTCGCAGCGCAAGCGCGCTTTGGCCGAAAGACCTCCAGATCGTCGTAAAACGTCGGCTCGTTGTTGGCGGGCCACCAGCCGGGCACGCCCAGCACCGGCAAGGGGCTGAACGGTTTGGTCGCCAACTTGGATTGCGTCAGGTCTTGCGCCAGCCACGCGTCCAAGTCAGTGGCGGCCACGCTTTGAGGCACACGCCACAGGTGCACCGTGATGGATTTGTAGGGCTGCACCAGCTTTTCGAGGGCGGCGTGGCCGAAGGCCCACAGCCGAGTGTCGGCCCATTGGGGGCGCAAATCGACCATGGCGTCGCGCCAGCGGTGGGCCGTCAAGGCGTCCCACACGGCATCGGGGGTTTGGATCAGCCAGGCGTTTTCATCGAACACCGTGGCCGCGTCGCGCACCGGCCCGCGCACCTGGCCCACGCCCTGGCGGGTAATTTCTGCGGCTTGGATGCGGTTGAGCTGGCGCTTGGCCTTTGGGAAATGCATCCAGCACAGCGCATTGAAAAAGTCGTGCAGGCCCTCGCGGGTGGGCACTTGGCTTGTGGCAAAGATGAAGTCTTCGTAGGCCTGCGCTTCGGGCAAATCGGTCTGCGGCACAAAGGCCACCGGGGCCAGCCCGGCATCGTTCAGGGCCTGCGGCTGCGGGCAACCCGCCACAACGCGTTGGGCGATGGGCTCGCCTGCGCCCCGCCAATCGGCCAGCCAGGGGGCTGACCAGTCGATGTCTGGCACGCTCAAGCGTGGACCAGACGCCAGGGCAGGCTCTCGCCCGAACGCAGCGGCTTGAGTTCGGCCTCGCCAAAGGCAAAACTTTCGGCAGGGGTCCAGCTTTCGCGACGCAGCGTGAGGGTGCCGCTGTTGCGCGGCAAGCCATAAAAGTCCGCGCCGTTGAAGCTGGCAAAGGCTTCCAGCTGGCCCAACGCGCCCGCCTGGTCAAAGGCCTCGGCATACATCTCGATGGCGGCGTGCGCGGTGTAGCAACCGGCGCAGCCGCTGGCGTGTTCCTTGAGGTGGGCGGGGTGCGGCGCGCTGTCGGTGCCCAAGAAGAAGCGGGCGTTGCCACTGGTGGCGGCTTTGACCAGCGCCAGCCGGTGCGT
>JAHECM010000128.1:0-4102 GCA_024641725.1 Limnohabitans sp.
AGCGCCTGATGGACGCTTTTTGGCCCGGCCCACTGACCTTGATCCTGCCGCGCTTGCCCGGCGTGGCCACGGCCTCGGCGGGCGGCCAAGACTCGATCGGCCTGCGCTGCCCCTCCCACCCAGTGGCCCAAGCGGTGCTGCGGGCCTGCGCCGCGGCGGGCATGCCGGGTTTGTCGGCCCCCAGCGCCAACCAGTTTGGCCGCGTCAGCCCCACCACGGCGGCGCATGTGCAGGCCGAGATGGGACGCGACTTGTTGATTTTGGACGGTGGCGAGTGCGGCGTGGGCATTGAATCGACCATCGTGGACTGCACACGCGGCGCGCCGGTGCTGCTGCGCCCCGGCCACATCACCCGCCCCCAAATCGAAGCCGCCTGCGGCCAAGCCCTGCGCGACAAAGCCGAACTGGCCCAGCCCGCCCCCAAGGCGTCTGGCACGCTGGCATCGCACTACGCCCCCAAAGCCAAAGTGCGCCTGATGTCGGCCATGGAGATCGAGGCCAAGCTCCAAGCCCTGGGGCCGCACGCCAACAACTTGGCCGTCTGGTCGCGCCAACCCTTGCAGGACAGCGGCGCAGGCGTGCTGTGGCACCCCCAAGCGGCCAGCGCAGAAGCCGCAGCCCACGACTTGTTTGCCGTGCTGCGCCAACTCGACGCCCGGGGCGTGCAGCAAATTTGGGTCGAACTGCCCCCCGACACCGCCGAATGGGAAGGTGTGCTCGACCGCCTGCAAAGGGCGGCGGCTTGAGCCTGAGACATAAAAAAAACGCACGCAATTGCGGGCGTTTTTTGTTGCAGGCGCAGTGCTTAGAACCGCATGCCCACACCCACCGTGGTGATGCCCGGGTTGAGCGTGGTCTGGATGCTTTGTCCGGTGGACAGCGTGGTCGTCGTTTTGAGGAAGGTTTTGGCGTAAGACACGTCCACAAACCAGCGGTCGTCGAGTCGAATGAACATGCCCAGCCCCGGACTCAGGGCAAACTTGGAGTCCACTTTCAGGCCGGTGCTGCCACCGCTTGGGTTGATGGGGTTGAGCCCATTGAGTGCCGCACTGCCCTTCGCGTCATGGAAATACGCGTAGCTCAGGCCCAGCATGCCGTAAGGGCGGAACTTGGCATTGACCTCGCCAAACCGGTACTGCCCAAACACGGTCATGGGCAAGGCCGTGACCGTGCCGATTTGCCCCGTGTTGGAGATGGCCCCGGTGCCATAGAGTTTGTGCTTGAAACCCGCACCCAGCGGTACGGCCACAGACCAGTGATCGTTGTAAACGTAGGTCAGTTGCAGTGTTGGCTGGGTGTCACCACCCACTCCGACCGTGGTGCCGGATGGGGAAGGGGCGCTCAATGTGCCGCTGCTGACGCTGGGGGCAATGTTCGTGATGCCACCTTGGATCAACCAGCCCGCTGATTGGGCCCATGCCCCCGTGAATGCACCCATCAGTGCGAGTGCCAGAAGGTTTTTTTTCATGCGTATCTCCTAGAGGGTTACTTCAAAGCCAGCCCGCACGGGCCAAGGCGCGGGACACAGATGCGGCCAGCAAGCCGTGGCCATATGGCGTTGGGTGGAAACCGTCAGCGAATGCATAGTTCTTCCACCAGCCGGCTGGTTTTCCAGAAACGGCATCAAGCTCAGTGCTCAGGCAAGGGAAGTTGCCAAAGTTCACGCTTTTGACCACGGAGCACACCGGGGTGGTGGCATTGGCTAAGCCATAATTTGCAGGCTGGTTCACCTCATCCTGGAAGTCGCTGTAAAAGTCGACTAACGCAATTCGTGAATCGTCAGCGATGCTGGCTTTGAGTTGTGTGTTGAAGGCGGTGAGCCATTGACGGATCAAACCCTGAATTGCAGGGCCACTGTTGCCCAGGCTGCCCAAAACCGCCTGAAAGCGGGGAGTAACGGTGATGTCGGGCACATTCAAGACGCCAATCCGCTTTGCGCCCCTGTCCAATGCTTTTTCCTTGATAGCCTTGTAATAGGTTTTTGCTAAATTTTGCATATACAAGCCTGCTGCGACACTGCCGGTGGCATCTTGGCTGAAAGCGCCGCTCAGTTCAGCCGGTGACAGTTGTTGGAGCAAAAAGGTTTGGTAGTCGGCAGGATTGCCGCCACCTGCAACCGTCAGGAATGCTGTCGCCAGATCGGCGGCATCGTTGCCACCACCATCGACCAGCAGCAGGTCCGTGTCAACAAAAGGTGCTGCACTGCGAACTGTCAATTGATCGCCCACAGTCGGCAATGTGTCTGTCGATTTGTTGACGATTCGCGCGCCCCCAATGGCGAAGTTGGTGCAACTGGGGTTGGTGGTGACGGCGGTAGTGATGCTGTAAAAATTGCATTGTGCTGAGCCATCCAGGCCAAAATTGTTGGCGATCACTTGTGTCCAAATCAATGAATTTTGAGCATTGGTGGGATCTTGGACCGTGAATTTGATGCCGCCGAAAGTCCCAACATCCGCCAAGCTGTCGCCCATGACGTAGACCTTGCTGATGGTGGCCTTGGGCGGCAAGCTGTCATTGCCGCCGCAGCCCGTGAGGCCCCAGGCTAAAACAGCAGCCAAACTGGCTGCCAGACCATACCGTGTGAATTGACGCATCCGAAGCTCCTCGATTGAAAAAATCGAACGACCGTTCGATTCATGCACCCATGGTAGGCGTCAGAGTGCTGTCGTGCATTCGGGGAAACACCGAGATCCTTGGTGCTTGGGTCGGCCAGCTTCACCGATACCGCAGCTTCATCACCAAAATCATCATCGCCAAGCTGGTGGTGATGAGGTTGGCGATGATGATGGGCCAGGCTTGCAGCAAGATGCCGTAGGCCAACCACAGGGCCACGCCCACCGTGAAGAAGCTGTACATGCCCAGCGAAATGCCGGACACGTCGCGGGTGCGAAAGGTGTGCCAGGCTTGCGGCACGAAGCTGGCGGTGGTGAGAAACGCGGCGAGGGTGCCGATCCAGTCGATCAATTGCATGGCTTTATTGTCGCGGTTTGGGCTGGTCGCGGACTGCCCACTCCAGCAACAGGTCCATCGCCGGGCGGGCCTGCGCGGCGTTGGGGTGGTTGACGATGGCGACCACGCTGTACAAGCGGCCACTGTCGCCTTGCACGTAGCCGGCCACCGAGGCCACGTCGCGCAGCGAGCCGGTTTTGAGCCAGGCCCGGCCAATCAGGGGCGAGTCGGGCCTGCGTTCTTTGAGCCGGGCGGTGGTGCCGTCCACCCCCGCCACCGACAGCGATTGCCGAAACGCCTGCGCCTCTGGGCCTTGGCTGGCCCGCTGCAGCAAGGCGGTGACCGACTCTGCCGTGCTGCGTTCGTCGCGCGACAGGCCTGAGCCGTTGTCCCACGTCGGCGCTGGCCACGGCGCAAATTGCTCGCGCCACCAGTGCGAGAGCCGCAGGCGCGAGGCTTCCAAGCGCCCGGGCGCGCCCAGCGTGCTCGACAGCGTCAAAAACAGCTGCTGCGCCATCACGTTGTTCGAGAATTTGTTGATGTCGGCCACCACCTCGCTCAGGGGCAAGGACGGCGCTTCGAGCAGCAGCCGGGCGCGCTCGGGCGTGGAGCCGTCACGCACCTGCCCGCTCAGCCGCCCCCCGGCCTGCAGCCACATGGCTTGCAGCACGCGCGGCGCGTAGGCCTGCGCCCAGGGGTAGGCCACGGGCCATTGCCGCTCGCCGCAACTGGCCGGGTAGCCGCCCGCAAAGCGGGTTTGCTCGGGCTGGCCAAAGTCCGCCTGCAAGGCGCTGCGCCAGTCTTGGCAGGGGCCGCTGCGCAGGGGCACGGCGTCGGGCACGGCCAAGCCCGCCAGCGGCGGCTCGCTGCGCACCCGCGCAAGGCCTGTGGCGGCGTCGGGCGTGAAGGTGTAGATGACCGATTTGAAGTTCAGCAGCAAACCGTCGGGGCTGGCGTTGTAGGGGCGCAGCGGTTCGTCGTCAAAGGGCTCGCTGCGCGCCGTCACGTCAAACACGCTGCGGTCGAGCACGATGTCGCCGCGCACCTCGCGCACGCCTTGCGCCTGGATCTGCGCCATCAGGCTGTGCAGCCGCTCCACCACCAGCTTGGGGTCGCCGCTGCCGCGCACGATCAGATCGCCCTGCAGCACCCC
>JAHECM010000128.1:4202-6540 GCA_024641725.1 Limnohabitans sp.
GGGGCACGTATCATCGACCCCATGCGATTTTCTCCAAGAACCGTGGGCCTGGCCTCGGCGGCCATCACGGTGCTGATCTGGACCTTTTTCATTGTCATTGCCCGGGCTTCGGCCTCGCACACCTTGCTGCCGCTGGACATTGCGCTCTTGCGCATCTTGGGTGCCAGCAGCGTGTTGTTGCCCTGGGCCTGGTGGCTCATGCGCCCGGCGCGCCAGCGCGGTGAGCGGGTCGGCTCCTTGTTGGGGCTGTCGCCCCTGCCCCTGCGCGTGACGCTGGTGGCCGGTTGGTTTGGCGGGCTGCTCTACGCCGTGTTGGCGTATTCGGGTTTCTTTTTTGCCCCAGCCGCCCACGCCTCGGTGCTGATGCCCGGCAGCTTGCCGCTGTGGACCAGTTTGCTGGCCTGGCTGATCTTGCGCGACCCGATCTCCCGCAGCCGGGGGCTGGGCTTGGCCTGCATCGTGCTGGGCGACGTGCTGGTGGGGGGCGCCAGTTTGCTCAAAGCGTTTGAGGGCGGCGAGGTCTGGAAGGGCGACCTGCTCTTCATGCTGGCCGCCAGTTGCTGGGCCACCTACAGCGTCACGGCGCGCCGCTATGGGCTGGACGCGGTGCGCGCCACCATGGCCATCACGGCCTTGGCGTTTGTTTGTTTTGTGCCCTTGTTTGCTGCCGCCACCGCCTTGGGCTGGTGGCCCACGCACCTGCCGCAGGCCCCGTGGTCCGAGATCGCGTTCCAAGCCGTCTTTCAAGGGGTCGGCTCGGTCGTGATTTCAGGCATCACCTTCACGCAAATGGTGCGCCACTTTGGCCCCGTGCGCTCCACCATGATCACCGCGCTGGTGCCCGGCCTGTCGGCGCTGGGCGCGGTGTGGCTGCTGGGCGAGCCGATGCACTGGAACCTGTTGGCTGGGCTGGCGCTGGTGACGGGTGGCATCTTGTTCGGGGTGCGGCAGGCCGCGCCACCGCGTCAGGAGGGCGCATGAAACTACTCGCTTTTGACACCAGCACCGATGTGCTCTCGCTCGCCGTCTGCCGGGGCGAGCAGGTCTGGACGCAAACCCTGCCTGGGGGCGCACAGTCGTCGGCAGGCTTGATTCCGGCTGTCATGGCCCTGCTCACGCAGGCCGGTTTGCCACTGGCCGAGCTGGACGCCATCGTGTTTGGCCGGGGGCCGGGCTCGTTCACTGGCTTGCGCACCGCCTGTGCGGTGGCGCAGGGCCTGGCCTTTGGGGCCAATTTGCCGGTGCTGCCGGTGGACACCTTGCTGGCCGTGGCCGAAGAAGCCCGGGTGCAAGCCGGGTCGCCCGAAGCGCTCACGGTGCTGGCCATGCTGGACGCCCGCATGGACGAAATTTACAGCGCCGCCTACCGCTGCCAAGCGGGTGTGTGGTCGCTGCTCAGCCCCTTGCAGGTGAGTGCGCCCGAGCGCATCGCCCGGCCCGAGGGGGCGGTGTTGCTGGCGGGCAATGTGTTTGGCAGCTACGCCGGCCGCTTGCCCGCAGAGCTGCCGCACTGCCCAGCCATGCCCACGGCCAGCGCCTTGTTGCGCTTGGCCCCTGCCTTGTGGGCCGCAGGCCAGGCCGTGCCTGCCGAGCAAGCCATGCCGCTGTACATCCGCGACAAAGTGGCCCAAACCACCGCCGAGCGCGAGGCCCTGAAAGCCCAAGCGCAGGCGTCTGCACTGGCCCCGACATGAGGGCCCCCGCGCCGCTCCAGGCCACGCCCCCGTCAGACACCCTGCGCAACGCGGTGGTGCTCGCGCCCATGACGCCCGAGCAACTCGACGCGGTCATGGCCATCGAGCAAACGGCTTACAGCCACCCTTGGTCGCGCGGCAACTTCAGGGACTCGCTCAACCCCCTGTTTGAAGCCCAGTGCCTGTGGTTCGAAGACGAGTTGCTGGGCTACTTTTTGGCCATGCACGGCGTGGAAGAAATGCACCTGCTCAACATCACCGTGGCTCCCGCCCGCCAAGGCCAAGGCTGGGGCCACATGATGCTGGACGCGCTGGCGCTGTGGTCGCGCAGCGTGGGCGCGCAGGTGCTGTGGCTCGAAGTGCGCCAGAGCAACACCCGCGCCCTGCAAGTCTATGAACGCTATGGCTTTGCCCGCGTGGGCCTGCGCAAAGATTACTATCCGGCAGACCGCCAGCAGCGAGAACACGCCGTGGTGATGAGCCTGAACCTGAAACTGACATGACCGACCCGACCCGCTTTGACTTGGACGAACGCCAGCGCGCCATGCTCGCCGAGATGGGCGTGCGCGTGTGGTGGCCGCTGGCCCAGCCGCCAGCCCCGGCCGAGGCGGCTGCGACCGCCGTGGCCACAGCTGCACCACCCG
>JAHECM010000137.1 GCA_024641725.1 Limnohabitans sp.
GGGGTGCGGCTCCTACGATCTAGGTCTCTGGGTTCATGTTGGGCTGTGGATCACGTTGCGCAGCGCTTGGCCTTGGGTCAGGCGGGCGATGTTGTCGGCCATGGTTTCTTGGCGGCGGCGCACGGTGCCCTCGGTCCAGCCTGACATGTGCGGCGTCATGAGCACATTGTCCAGGGCCGCAAAGTCGAACTGGGATGGGGCCGATTCGGCTTGCGTCGGCGTGGGGTACTGGTACCAGGTGTCGATGATGGCCCCCGCGATGCGCTTGGCGGCCAGGGCCTCGTACAGCGCGCGCTCGTCAATCACCGGGCCACGGCCCACGTTGAGCAACACCGCATCGGCGCGCATGGCGGCGATGGCTTGTGCGCCCACCAGGCCCTGTGTTTGCTCGGTCAGTGGCAGGGTCACCACGATGGCGTCGGCGGTGGCCATGAAGGCGTCCAAATCGCTCAAGGCAAAGGCTTGATCGACCAAGAGGTTTTGGATGGGGCTGCGGTTGGCCACATGCACCCGCATGCCAAACGCTTTGGCGCGGGCCGCCAGGGTTTGAGAGATGTGGCCAAAGCCCACCAGGCCCAAGGTTTGCGCGCCCAGCTCGGTGCGCAAGGCGGTGGGGCGACCCGCCCAGTAGGTCCAGCGGTTTTGGCGCAAGTCGGCGTCGGCGTGGGCCAGCGGCACATGGCGCTGCAGCAGCGCCGCCATCACGTACTCGGCAATGGCGTTTTCGTGGCCAAAACAATTGCACAGCGTGCTGCCCGCGGGCAGCAAAGCGGGGTTGATCGCGTCGGTGCCCGCAGACGGGGCGTGGTACAGGCGCAGCCGTTGTGGGCTGGGCATGTTGGCGTCGAGCTTGATGCCGACGATCACATCGGCCGATTGGTAATGCGCGGCCTCGCCCGGTTGGTCCAGTGCATCGCTCAGGTCCAGCAGGGTGTGCTGCGGGTCAATGAGTTGCTCAAACCCTTGGCGAAAGTTGGCGGCGTTTTGGCCATGGAAGACGATTTTCAGTGCGTTGGCGTTCATGAGGGGGGTGTCCGGTTCAAGTTCAAGTTCAGGGGGTGAAGGTGTCTGCGCAATGCGAGGCACTATGCCAGATGCTGCGCGCCTCGTTCACAATCGCGCTCACTCCTTTGCTTTTGAAAAGAAATTGGCCATGACCCAACTCAACACCGTCATTTTGTTCACCGACACCGATGGTCGCGCGCGCTTTCGCGATGAAGCCCTGCCTTTGACCGAGGGCAAGCCCGAAAGCCGCTTGTCCGCCCTGATGGCCTCGGGCGGTTACCAGTTGCGCCAAAGCCCGGTGGGCTTTCGCAGCAGCTTTCACTGCACGGGGGCCACGCAATGGCTGTTTGTGCTCAGCGGCCAGATGGAAATTTTTTTGCAAGACGGCAGCTCGCGCGTGTTTGGGCCGGGCGAGTTTTTCTATTCGGGCGACACCTTGCCCGAAGGGGCCACGTTTGACGACCAAGTGCACGGCCACTGGAGCCGCCAGGTGGGCCCTGACCCGCTGGTGACCTTGTTCGTTCGGGATTGATTTTCAGCGCCACGCTTGTGGGGGCATCGCGCACGGGGTGCGGCTCCTACGGAGATGAACAGGGGCATCGCGCACGGGGTGCGGCTCCTACGGGGAGGGGCTTTGTGGGAGCTACACCCCGTGCGCGATTCTTCGGGGGTGGGCTAAAAAAAGAGCCCGCAAGGGCGGGCTCTGTTGGGGACGTGAAGGTGCGATCAGCGGAAGCCGCGACCACCGCCGCCGCCGTTACCACCACGGTTGCCGCCGCCGTAACCGCCACCACCACCACCGCCACCATAACGGCGACCGCCGCTGGCCAAGCTGTCGATGCTGGTGCGTGTGGGGTCAGGCTGACCGCTGGTGCGCACGGGCTTGCGGTTGGGCAAGTCCAAGCGGGCAAATTGTGTGGTTTTCAAGGGGTCGATGTGGCGTGGCAACTCGTCGCCATCGCCACGGCGACGGTCTTGGCCGCCACCTTGGCCACCCTGGCCGCCCCGGCTCGGGCCACGGTTGTCCATGCGGGCATCACCACGGCCTTCACCGCGACCATCACCTCGGCCTTCAGGGCGTGGACCACTGCGCGGGCCACGGCCTTGGCCATCGCCTCGGTTGTCGAAACGACCACCGCCTTCGCGGCGACCGTCGCCCTGGCCTTCAAAGCGGGCTTCGCCAGCGGGGCCATTGCGGCGCGATGGCGCTGGGCCGCTGCGCGATGGGCGGGGCTGACCCTGGCCTTCGGCCCGGGGTTGACGACCGCCACCGCCGTTGCCGCCGCCTGAGGCTTTGTTGTCACGGATGCGCTGCATCATGTCTTGGCGTGCGGCCTTTGCGGCTGCGGCCATCACGTCGCGGCTGGGTGGGCGACCTGCGCCGCCCCACAAGGTCTGGCGACCCATGGCGATGGGCTCGGCCACTTCACCCGCGTCGGGGCCAAAGCCTTCGAGCAGCTGGACTGGAATTTCTTGCTTGGTGAAGCGCTCGATCTCCATCATGAAGCCTTCTTCGTCCAGGCAGACCAGGCTGACGGCCTCGCCGGTTGCGCCCGCACGGCCGGTGCGGCCAATGCGGTGGACGTAGTCTTCAGAGATGTTCGGGATCTCGTAGTTCACGACGTGCGGCAAGTCCTCGATGTCGATGCCGCGTGCTGCGATGTCGGTGGCCACCAGGGCGCGGATGTCGCCGCTCTTGAAGCCAGCCAAGGCCTGGGTGCGGGCGCTTTGGCTCTTGTTGCCGTGCAAGGCCATGGCCTTGACGCCGTTCTTGGTCAAGAAGTCGGCCACGTTGTTGGCACCGAACTTGGTGCGGGTGAACACCAGCACTTGGCTCCAGTTGTTTTTCTGGATGATGTGCAGCAGCACGTCTTTTTTCTTGGCGCGGCCGACGGGGTGGATCACTTGCGTGATGCGCTGCACCGTGGTGTTGCTGGGCGTGACTTGGATGCTTTGCGGGTTTTTGAGCAGGTTGCCTGCCAGTTCGCGGATTTCATCGCTGAAGGTGGCCGAGAACAACAGGCTTTGCTTGTCCTTGGGCACCAGGGCCAGGACTTTCTTCACGTCGTGGATGAAGCCCATGTCCAGCATGCGGTCGGCTTCGTCCAGCACCAACATTTCGACGGTGGACAGGTCCAGATGGCCTTGGCCTTGCAGGTCCAGCAGGCGGCCGGGCGTGGCCACCAAAATGTCCACGCCTTTTTTGATGCGGCTGATTTGCGGGTTCATGCCCACGCCGCCAAAAATCACAGCGGAGTCGAGTTGCAAGAATTTGCCGTAGTCACGTACCGACTCTTCGACCTGGGCGGCCAGCTCGCGGGTGGGGGTGAGCACCAAAGCGCGGATGGCTTTGCCGCCAAAGCGGTTTTTGCCCGGCTCGCTCAGGCTGAGCTTGTGCAGCATGGGCAGCGTGAATGCGGCGGTTTTGCCGGTGCCGGTTTGCGCACCGGCCAACAGGTCATGGCCTGCGAGCACGGCCGGAATGGCTTGCGCTTGAATGGGGGTGGGAGTTTCGTAGCCGAGCTCGCGCACAGCTTGCATGATGGCCGGAGCCAGGTTCAATTCTTCAAAGTTCATTAGAAATGTGCGCCGCACTGGCGCAGGGGATCGGCTCGTTCCGCTGCGGTTGCAACGGCCAGTCGTGGCCAATCTGTCTCAAGGGTGGGCATGCAAGCCGCGGGTGCTTTGGTTTGAGCGTTCCCGGGTCAGGCCCCAGCAGGGTTGCTGATGTTGCAGCAACTGGAGGCCGCAACGGGGGTGATTGTCGCACAAACCCTCATGGCGCCCAGACTGCCGACATGACTGCTTCCCAACTGCTGCCCAATTGATACCCGACTTCTGCCCGACTTCTGCCCGGACCCCAGCCGCCAAGCGGGGTGCGGGGGGCGTACCAAGGGGCGAAGGCGAGGTGGTTCAGTCGTGCTTGAAGACGCTGGCCAATGCAGCGGGCGGGATGCCCAAATCGGACAAGTCAGGCCACAGGCCTGAAGCCACGTTGTCGGCGCGCAGGGAGTCGATGTTGTCTCTGCTCATGAGGGTTTTGCCTGGCAAGTATTCCATCAACCAGGCTTGCAGTTTGCCCACGGCCAGTGGCAAAGGCATGACGGGCCGTTGGCAGCCCGCCCAACGCCCCGCATGCCGCACCAACTCGGCCAGCGTGAAGGTCTGTGGGCCGCAGGCTTCCATCAAGCGGTAGGTGGGGCGGGGTCCTGTGGCCAACCGGGCCAGCGCTTGGGCCACATCGTCCACCCAAACGGGTTGGAACCGTGTGCTGGCCCCGGCCAGTGGCATGAAGGGCGCCAGCCGCTGCAAGCGTGCAAACATGTTGAGGAATTGGTCGTCCTCCCCAAAGATCACGCTGGGGCGCAGCACCGAGATGGGCAAGCCCGACTCGCCCTGAATGCGCTGCAAAGCCTCTTCGCCTCGGCCTTTGCTGCGTTGGTACATGGACGGCCCCCGGCTGTCTGCGCCAATGGCGCTCACATGAATCAAATGCTGCACGCCCCAGGCCGCGCAGCAGGTGGCCAGGGCTCTGGGAAATTCGACATGCAACTGCTCAAAGGCCGCTGCGTTGCCGTGCAAGATGGCCAGCAGGTTGATGACCGTGTCGTGGCCACGCACCAGATCATTGAGCTGGTGGGGGTCCAGCACGTTGGCCTGCACCCATCGAACACCGGGCTCGGCTGGGGCGCTGCTGGGCAGGGTTTGCCGGGTGGGAATGGTGACGGCCAGCCCGTCTGCGGCCAGGCGCTGGCGCAGGTGCCGGCCCACGAAGCCGGAGCCCCCCAAAATCAGGATGCGTTTCATAGGTGGGTGCTTTCAGTGGGGCGCGATGTTGGAGGAAAGGGTGGAGAAAATGCTTGGGGTGGTGGTCATGGTTTGAACTGCAGCACATTCAGAGGATCTCAATGTCCTGCATCAGCTGCGTGGCTTTGGCTTTGCATTGGCTCAGCGCTGTGGGCGTCATCTTTTCGAGCTGGCGGTACACCATGCCAATCCTCGGGTTTTTTTGAAAATGCACTGGGTGGCGTTCAAAGAAGTCCCAGTACAGCGCGTTGAAGGGGCAAGCGCGCTCGCCCAGTCGGTCTTTGGCTTGGTAGTGACACGTTTTGCAGTGGTCCCCCATCTTGTTCACATAAGCGGCGCTGCTCACATACGGTTTGGTGGCCAGCAGGCCGCCATCGGCCCACTGGCTCATGCCCAGGGTGTTGGGCGCTTCCACCCACTCAAACGCGTCGATGTAGATGCCCAAGTACCAGTGGTGCAGTGCGGTGGGGTCAAGCCCCGCCAGCAAAGAAAAATTGCCAATCACCATCAAGCGCTGGATGTGGTGGGCGTAAGCATGTTCCAGTGACTGCCCAATGGCGCTGGCCATGCAGGCCATGCGCGTGTGGCCGGTCCAAAACCATTCGGGCAAAGGGCGCTGGTGGGCCAGGTGGTTGTGCGCGGTGTAGCCCGGCATGCGCGCCCAATACACGCCGCGCACGTACTCGCGCCAGCCCAAAATTTGCCGGACAAAGCCCTCCACCGCATGCAGCGGGGCTTGGCCGTCGCGCCAAGCTTGCTCGGCGCTTTGCAGCACCTCGCGGGGGTGCAGCATTTTGGTGTTGAGCGCAAAGGACAACAGCGAGTGGAACAAATGCCAGTTGCGCTGTGACAGTGCGTCTTGGTAGTCCCCAAAGTGCGGCAAACCCTGCGCCACAAAATGCGCCAACTGTTGCAAGGCCTCGGTGCGGTTCAGGGGCCACCTGAAGGCCGCAGCTTGGGGCTGGCCCATGGTGTTGACGCCGGCCGCCTCGATGCTTTGCCACAGGGCGCTGTGGTCGTGGCAAGGGCGCAAGTCGGGTGGGGCCGCAGGCGTGCCCTGCCAGGCCTTGCGGTTGTCGGCGTCAAAGTTCCATTGGCCGCCTTCGGCTTGGCCGTCGGGCGTCATCAGCACTTGGTGCTGGCGGCGTTGCTGGCGGTAGAAGGTCTCCATCAACCATTGTTTTTTGCCCGCAAAAAGGCGCTGCACGGTGTCCCGTTCGGTCAAGAAATGTTCGCTGTCAAAGCATTGCACCGCCACCGGGCTGTGGGCTGCCCAGTCGCTCAGCTGCTGGTCCAGCCGCCACTCGTCGGGGGCTTGGTAGTGAACGGCGCTGGCGCCGTAGTGGGCGATCAGGGCGTCCAAATTGGCTGTGATGGCTTGGCGGTTGCTTGCGTCGTCGATGGCCACATAGCGCACACGGTGCCCCTGGGCCTTGAGTTGCCTGGCCAAGTCGCGCATGGCCGCAAAGATGCCCAGAACCTTTTGGGCATGGTGGCGCACGTAGTCGGTTTCGCTGCGCACCTCCATGAGCACATACACCACATCGGCTTGCACCTGTGCCCACCAGCTGTGCAGCGGGTTGAGCTGGTCGCCCAGCACCAGGCGCAGGGTGGTGGCGCG
>JAHECM010000148.1 GCA_024641725.1 Limnohabitans sp.
ATTTCGAGTCAGGTACATTCGACCACTCTGCCACCTCTCCTGAATCGGTGCGTGCATCGAAGCGCTGATTCTATCAGGCTCGCAGCACCTCTACGCCGCCCATGTAAGAACGCAGCACTTCGGGGACCGTGACCGAGCCGTCGGCGTTCTGGTAATTCTCCAAAACCGCCACCAGCGCACGGCCCACGGCCAGGCCGGAACCGTTCAGGGTGTGGACCCACTCGTTCTTGCCTTGGGCGTTTTTGAAGCGGGCTTGCAGGCGGCGGGCTTGGAAGGCCTCGCAATTAGAGACCGAGCTGATCTCACGGTAAACGCCCTGCGCAGGCACCCAGACTTCGAGGTCGTAGGTCTTGGTGGCACCAAAGCCCATGTCACCCGTGCACAGGCTCATCACACGGTAGGGCAAGCCCAGCTTTTGCAAAATGGCTTCGGCATGGCCCGTCATGGCCTCGAGCGCCTCGTAGCTTTTTTCGGGGTGCACGATCTGCACCATCTCGACTTTGTCAAACTGGTGCTGGCGGATCAAGCCGCGCGTGTCGCGCCCCGCGCTGCCCGCCTCGGAGCGAAAGCACGGGGTGTGCGCCGTGAGCTTGATCGGCAAATCGCTCTCGGCCACGATCTCGTCACGCACCAGATTGGTCAGCGTGACTTCGGAGGTCGGGATCAGGTACAGCGCTTGGTTGTCCTCCCCGCCCTCTTGCCCGCCCTTGTTGGCCGCAAACAGGTCGGCCTCGAACTTGGGCAGCTGGCCCGTGCCGCGCAGCGTGTCGCCACTGACGATGTAAGGCGTGTAGCACTCGGTGTAGCCGTGCTCTCGGGTCTGGGTGTCCAGCATGAACTGGGCCAGTGCCCGGTGCATCTGCGCGATCGGGCCGCGCATGAAGGTGAAGCGTGAACCCGTCAGCTTGATGCCGGTGTCAAAGTCCAGACCCAGCTTTTCGCCAATGTCCACATGGTCTTGAACGGTGAAGTCGAAGGCTTTGGGCGTGCCCCAGCTGCGCACTTGCACATTGCCGTGCTCGTCTTCGCCCACCGGCACGCTCTCGTGCGGCAAATTGGGCACGGCCAGCAACAGGGCTTGCAGCTCGGCCTGAATCACGTCCAAACGGGCGGCTGAGGTGTCCAGTTCGGTTTTGAGGGCACCGACTTGGGCCATCACAGCGTCGGCCTCGGCGTGTTGTCCTTTGCCCTTGAGCATGCCGATCTGTTTGGACAGGCTGTTGCGCTGGCTTTGCAGCTCCTCGGTGCGGGTTTGCAGCGTCTTGCGCTCGCCTTCGAGGGACTTGAAAGCGTCCACATCCAAGAAGGCTTGGGGGTTTTTACGGGTCTGCAGACGCGCGATCACGGCGTCCAGGTCTTTGCGAAGTTGGAGGATGTCAAGCATGGTGGGAATTGTAGGTGTCAGCTGGGGTCAGGCGGCGTCAGGCTTCAAGCCTTTGGGCAGCGGAAATTGGATGGTCTCTTGCACGCCGTCGAGCGTGCGCACCGCCACAGCACCATGCTCGCGCAAACGCTGGATCACAGCCTGCACCAACACATCCGGGGCCGAAGCACCGGCCGTCAGACCCACTTTGGCCTTGCCCTCGATCCAGGCCGCTTGCAGCTCATCGGCCGAATCCACCATGTAGGCGGGCGTGCCCATGCGATCGGACAGCTCGCGCAGGCGGTTGCTGTTGGAGCTGGTGGGGCTGCCGACCACGATCACCACATCCACTTGTGGGCTCAGCAACTTGACGGCGTCTTGGCGGTTTTGGGTGGCGTAGCAAATGTCTTGTTGTTTGGGCTGGCGCACCTGCGGAAAACGCGCCTTCACGGCGGCGTTGATGTCTGCGGCATCGTCCACGCTGAGCGTGGTTTGCGTGACCACCGCGAGTTTTTCGGTCTGAGAGGGCTGGATGCGGGCGACGCCTTGCACGTCTTCCACCAAATGGATGCCGCTGTCCAGCTGTCCCATGGTGCCCTCCACTTCGGGGTGGCCCTTGTGGCCGATCATGATGAACTCGTAGCCCTCTTTGTGCAGCTTGGCCACCTCCACATGCACCTTGCTCACCAGTGGGCAGGTGGCGTCAAAGATGCGAAAACCCCGCTGCTCGGCTTCTTGCTGCACCGCACGGCTGACACCGTGGGCGCTGAAAATCAAGGTCGCGCCCGGCGGTACATCGGCCAACTCTTCAATGAAGATCGCGCCCTTGGTTTTGAGGTCGTTGACCACATAGGTGTTGTGCACGATCTCATGGCGCACGTAAATGGGACGTCCAAATTTGGCCAGGGCGTGCTCGACGATGTCGATGGCCCGGTCCACCCCGGCGCAAAATCCGCGCGGTTCGGCAAGCAGCACTTCAGTCATCACAGCACCCCAATCACATGGACTTCAAAAGTCACGGGCTGGCCGGCCAGCGGATGGTTGAAGTCAAACAACACAGCACCTTCGGGGCCGATCTCCAGCACCGTGCCCGCATACGAGCCCAAGCCATCTGGCGTGGGAAACTGCACCACGTCACCGGCCGTGTATTTTTCCATCGGGTCACCCAGCTCGTTGAGCAGCTTGCGCGCCACCCATTGCTGCATATCGGGGTTGTGCTGGCCAAAGGCCTCGCCTGCGGGCACTTCGATGACCGTGTGCGCGCCCTCCTCCAAGCCCAGCAAACACTGCTCCATGGCGGGTGAGAGTTCCCCCGAACCCAGCGACAAGGTGGCGGGCTTGTCGCTGAAGGTGTTGATCACATCCCCTTGCGGGCCCGCCAGGCGGTAGTGCAGCGTCAAAAAAGAACCGGGTTGGACTGTAGGCATAGGGGTTTCTCGCAATGCCGCCAAAGCGGCAGCGGGGGCATAAACAGAGCTCTATTGTAAAAAGCCTGCCACCCTGTGCCCAAACTGGGGGCGATGGCCGTTCCAGGGAGGAACAGCATGGACATCAAAGACCTGCCCGCCGAGGCCCGCCCGCGTGAAAAACTGCTGGCCCGTGGCCCTCAGGCGCTCAGCGACGTGGAGTTGCTGGCCATCTTGCTGCGCACGGGCATGGCGGGCAAAAACGTTTTTCAACTGGCGCAAGAACTGCTGGGCCTGGGCGGCATATCTGGCCTGCTCAAGGCCAGCCCGGCCACGTTCAAAAGCGTCAAAGGGCTGGGGCCCGCCAAAAAAGCCGAGTTGCTGGCGGTGTTCGAGCTGGCGCGCCGCGCCCTGGCCGAGCGGCTGCAAGAGCGCGAGGCATTCCAGACCCCCGACGCCGTCAAGCAATACCTGCAACTGCACCTGGCGCACAAGAGCCACGAGGTGTTCGCCGTGCTGTTTTTGGACAACCAAAACCGCCTGCTGGCCATGGAGGAGCTGTTCAGGGGCACGCTCAGCCAGACCAGTGTTTACCCCCGCGAAGTGGTGCTGCGCGCCCTGCACCACCAAAGCGCCGCCGTGGTGCTCTCGCACAACCACCCCAGCGGCTCGGTGCAGCCCAGCCGGGCCGACGAAGCCCTGACACACGCCCTCAAAGCCTCACTGGCGCTGGTGGACGTGCGGGTGCTGGACCACATCATCGTGGGCCAGGGGCAGGTCTTGTCGATGGCCGAGCAAGGCTTGATGTGAATGCGTCAAAGGGGCGACGGGGTGAGCAACACCACCAGCGCCCCGGCGCCACCCTCGGCGGGTTTGGCCTGCACAAACGCCATGACCTGGTTTTTTTGAACCAGCCAGCTGTGAACCTTGCTCTTGAGCACCGGTGTTTTGCCGGGTGAGCCCAGCCCCTTGCCGTGCACCACCCGCACGCAGCGCAGCCCTTGGCGGTGCGCCTGGCGGATGAACTCGGCCAGCGCCACGCGGGCTTCATCGCTGCGCAGGCCATGCAGGTCGATCTCGCGCTGGATTGACCAGTCGCCCTTGCGCAGTTTGTGGGTCACGTCCGGCCCAATGCCGGGACGCCGAAAGCTCAGGGCCTCATCGGTGTCCAACAAAGTGCTGACGTCGAACTCGTCGCTCAGGGCGTCGCGCAGCACGGCGGCTTCGTCTTTTTGGCGCTGCTTGGCCACGGGTGCTGCCGCCGCTTGCGGCAAACGGGCCTGTTTGCGGTCTGGCAGCGGCTGCACCACCCCTACGGCACGGGCAAACAAGTGGCGTGCCGCATCGGCCTCGCGCGCGCTGGCGGCCCGCGCGGCCAACTCGGCTTGCGCCAAGGCGTGCGCCGCAGCCAGCTCTTTTTGGACTTTTTTGAGGTCTTGCAGGGAATGGATTTTCACGATCAAGCCTCACGCACCGCGGTTGCGCATCCAGTCGGCGGTTTGAAAAAAACTCTGCTGCAAGCGGGCTTGCAGCACCGGGTCCACCCCGGTCTCGGCCATGGCCTGCGCCATGCAAGCCAGCCATTGGTCGCGCTCTTCAATCCCGATGGAAAACGGCATGTGCCGCATGCGCAAACGCGGATGCCCAAAACGCTGTTGGTAGTGGTCCGGCCCACCCAACCAACCGCACAAAAACCAAAACAGCTTGTCGCGGGCGTTGTCGAGCGTGCTGCCGTGGCTGGCGCGCAGCACGCTGAACCCAGCCTCCAAGTCCATCAGGTCATAAAAGCGGTCCACCAGGGCGCGCACTCGGGCCTCGCCCCCGATCCACTCGAACGGGGTGTCGAACGCGGGTTTTTCTTCGATTTGCATGCAGTGATTGTGCCCGTCTGAAAATATTCACTGCGCCGCCTGGCGCAAGGTCTGCACCACCGGCTGGCGCAACACCCCCGCCAAACTCAAGCTGCCTGCGGCCCACGCCAGCACGGCCCCCGACAGCCCCCCGGCCAGTGGCACCCACAGCGGCGGCTGCCAGCTGAACTCGAAGACGTAATGCGTCAATGCCCAGCCCACCGCCAGCGCCATGCTGCTGGCCATGAAACCCGCCAACCAACCCAGGCCCAGCAACTCGGCTCGCTGCACTTGGGCCAACAAACGCCGCTGCGCGCCCAGCGCCCGCATGATGGCGTACTCGCGCTCACGCGCCTGCCGGCTCGCGCCCACAGCCGCCAACAGCACCATCAGGCCCGCCGTCAGGGTGAATCCAAACAAAAACTCCACCGCTCGGATGACTTGGTCCAGCACCCGCTGCACCTGCGCCAGCGAGGCGCGCATGTCCACGCTGGTGATGTTGGGAAACTTTTGCACCAAGGTGCTTTCAAAGTTCTTGGCCCCATCGGGCGTGCGAAAAGCGGCCATATAGGTCATGGGCAAATCGGGCATCTGCGCCAGCGGAAAGAGCATGAAAAAATTGGCCCGCATGGACGCCCAGTCCACCTTGCGCACCGACGTGATGCGCGCCTCGTGCGCCACCCCGCCCATGTCAAAGCGCAAACGGTCGCCCATCTTCAGGCCCAGTGTCTCGGCAATGCCCTGCTCCACGCTCACCCCGTCTGACTCGCCCGCCCGCCAGCGCCCAGCCACCAGCGGGTTGTGCGCAGGCAAGGTTTCGGTGTGCGAGAGGTTGAACTCGCGGTCCACCAAGCGGCGGGCACGGTCGGTGCTGAAGTCGCTGGACTGCACCTCGCGGCCATTGATGGCCACCAGCCGCCCCCGGATCATCGGGAACCAGTCAGGGGTCTCGACCTTGGCCGCCTTCAAATGCGCCAAAAAGTCGGGCGCTTGTTCGGGCTGCACATTGATGACAAAGCGGTCGGGGGCGTTTGCGGGTGTGGCCTGGCGCCAGCTGGCCACCAAGTCGGTGCGCAGCAGCACCAACAAGGCCAGGGCCAGCAGCCCCACCGACAGGGCACTGACCTGCACCACCGCAAACACGGGCCGGGCCGCCACTTGCCGGGTGGCCAGGCGCAGCCAAGCCGGTGCCTGCTCGCTGGGCACAGTTCGGCGCAGCATCCACAAAGCGGCGGCGGCCAGCCCCGCAAACAAGAGCAACGCCAACGCAAAACCGCCCACGGTGATGAGCCCCAAGGTCAGGTTGCGGCTGACCATCAGCAAGGTGAGCGCAAAGCCGAGCAAGCCCATGCCCAGCACCAAACCCGAGCGCAGCTGCAGCCCCCCCAGATCACGTCGAATCACGCGCAGCGGCGGCACCTGCGCCAGCTGCAGCACCGGCGGCAAGCCAAAGGCCACCAGCAGCGTCAGGCCCATGGCCAGGCCCATCAGGGCCGGTTGCAGACTGGCGGGAGGCAAACGGGTGTCCACGAGCCCCGCGAGCAGTGCCACAAAGCCCAAGTGCACGCCGTACCCGACCGCCACACCCAACACACTGGCCAACAGGCCCGCGCCCAAAAATTCGGTCGCGTAACTCAAAGTCAAGGTGCGCTGGCTTTGCCCCAGCACGCGCAGCATGGCGCAGGCGTCCAGCTGGCGCTCGGCAAAACTGCGCGACGCCAAAGCCACCGCCACAGCGCACAAAAGCGCGGCCAACAAGGCCACGAGGTTGAGAAATTGCCCAGCACGGTCCAGCGT
>JAHECM010000161.1 GCA_024641725.1 Limnohabitans sp.
ACGCGGCAGGCAGCACGCCCCCTCGGGGGTAGCGCTTGAAAGCGTTGCGAAACACATTGACCACTTCGTCGGCGCTGCTCATGCTGACGCCCAGGTCTTTGACCAGGCCGTTGTCCAGCCCATAGATCCAACCGTGCACCGTGACCTTTTGTCCCCGGCTCCACGCGTCTTGCATGACGTTGGACAGCGCGACGTTGCCCACTTGCTCGATCACGTTCATCTCGCACATGACGGATTCAAGTTCTTCTTGGGGCAGGTGGTTCAGGCGCTGGCGGTGGCGCAGCCGCACATCTTGCACATGGCGCAGCCAGTTGTCGGCCAAGCCCACACGGGTGCCGCGTGTGGCAGCCAGCACGCCGCCGCAACCGTAGTGCCCCACCACCATGATGTGCTCGACTTTGAGGGCATCGACCGCGTACTGAATGACCGACAGAGCGTTCAAGTCGGAGTGCACCACCACGTTGGCCACGTTGCGGTGCACAAACACCTCGCCCGGGTCCAGCCCGGTGATCTGGTTGGCGGGCACGCGGCTGTCGGAGCAGCCGATCCACAGGTACTTGGGGTTTTGCTGGTTGGCCAGGCGCGAGAAATACGCCGGGTCCTGCTGGACCATGCTCTGCGCCCAGGCGCGGTTGTTGTCAAAAAGGTGCTGTAGTGATTCGCTCATGCGTGAATTGTCGCAGTGCAACAAAGCCCTTAACAAGTCTCGGCGAACAGCTCGCGGCCGATCAGCATGCGGCGCACCTCTGAGGTGCCTGCGCCGATCTCGTACAGCTTGGCGTCGCGCCACAAACGGCCCAGCGGGTATTCGTTGATGTAGCCGTTGCCACCAAAAATCTGCACGCCCTCGCCCGCCATCCACGTGGCTTTTTCGGCGGTCCACAAGATGACGCTGGCGCAGTCCTTGCGCACTTGGCGAACGTGCTCGGTGCCCAGCAAGTCCAGGTTTTTGGCCACGGTGTAGGCAAAGCTGCGCCCGGCTTGCAGCACGGTGTACATGTCGGCCACTTTGCCCTGGATCAGCTGGAACTCGCCAATGCTTTGGCCAAACTGCTTGCGGTCGTGGATGTAGGGGATCACGTTGTCCATGACGGCCTGCATGATGCCCAGAGGGCCGCCCGTCAGCACGGCGCGCTCGTAGTCCAAGCCACTCATCAGAACCTTGGCGCCTTGGTTCAGGCCGCCCAGAATATTTTCGGCGGGCACTTCGACGTTGTTGAAGACCAACTCGCCGGTGTGGCTGCCGCGCATGCCCAGTTTGTCGAGCTTTTGCGCGATGCTGAAACCCGGCATGCCTTTCTCGATCAAAAAGGCCGTCACGCCGCGTGCGCCCAACTCGGGCTCGCTCTTGGCGTACACCACCAGTGTGTCGGCGTCGGGGCCGTTGGTGATCCACATCTTGGAGCCATTGAGCAGGTAATAGCCGCCTTTGTCTTCGGCCTTGAGCTTCATGCTCAGCACGTCCGAGCCCGCACCGGGCTCGCTCATGGCCAGCGCACCCACGTGCTCGCCGCTGATGAGTTTGGGCAGGTATTTGGCGCGCTGCTCGGGGGTACCGTTGCGCTTGATTTGGTTGACGCACAGGTTGGAGTGCGCACCGTAGCTCAGCCCCACCGAGGCGCTGGCGCGGGAGATTTCTTCCATGGCGACCATGTGGGCCAGATAACCCATGTTGGCGCCGCCGTACTCCTCGCCCACGGTGATGCCCAGCACGCCCAGCTCGCCCATCTTGCGCCACAGGTCCATGGGGAACTGGTCGTCGCGGTCAATCTGTGCGGCGCGTGGTGCGATTTCGGTTTGCGCAAAGTCGCGCACCGCGTCGCGCAGCGCGTCGATGTCTTCACCAAGTTGAAAATTCAGGCCGGGCAAGTTGTTCATGGTTTCTCTTTTCAGCAAGGTTGTTCAATAAGTTTTGGGCACTGGCACCAGGGTCTGCTGCATCACGGCGCAAGGGGTTTGCTTGCCGTGCTCGTCGATGTGCACCACCTCGGCGGTGGTCACGATGATGCGTTTACCGCCCTTGGTCACCCGTCCGATGGCGCGCACCTCGCCGCCTTGCAGGCTGGCCAAGAAATTGATTTTGTATTCGACGGTGACGATCTCTGCGTCTTCGGGCAAAACCGTCAGCCCTGCGTAGCCGCCAGCGATGTCGGCCAAAGCGCCCATGGCCCCGCCATGAAAACCGCCCTGCTGCTGCGTGACCTTGTCGCTGTAGGGCATGACCAGCTCGACCAAGCCGCGTTCGGCGCGCAGCAGACGCACGCCCAGCGGCTGCATCATGCCTTGGCGCGCCAGGCTGGCGGCAACCCTTTCAAATTCGGGTGTGGTGGTGTTCATGTCGGGTGGAGGGGTGGTTCAAAATACGCCACGACTTTAATTGACGTTAACGTAAACGTCAATCAGGGATTGACCGCCACTTTGCTCGCCTTGACCAGCAAAGCGCGGGTTTCTTTTTCGTGGGTCTTGACTTCGTCCATGGTGGCCTGCAGGTCGGCCAACTGGGCTTCGAGCTGCTGGCGGTGCTCGGCCAGCACGACCAAGAACTTCTTGAGCTGCGGCACCGTGTCGCGCGGGCTGTCGTACATGTCGATCAGGTCTTTGGCCTCGGTCAGCGACAGCCCCAATCGCTTGGCCCGCAACGTCAGCTTGAGCCGCGTGCGGTCGCGTGCCGAATACACACGGTTGCGACCGCCAGGCCCTGAGCGCTCGGGTTCGAGCAGGCCCATGTCTTCGTAAAAACGGATGGCGCGGGTGGTCAGGTCAAATTCCTGGGCCAGATCGCTGATCTTGTAAGTGTTCGCCATGGCGTGGGTCCTCACCTTGCTCGCGCAACGGGGACAGTCGCGCAAGCGGCAGCCCCCTAGAATGCAAATCATGTTGACGTTAACGTCAACGTCAACTGAGCGAATCCTAACCCAAACCCATGACCGCACCTTCAAGCCCCTCCTCCTTGCACTACCCCTGGGGCAGCACGCTGCCCGGCCTGGGCCAGACCCAAGAAGTGGCCGACGGCGTTTACTGGCTGCGCATGGGGCTGCCCTTTGCGCTGGACCACATCAACCTGTGGCTGCTGCGTGACCAAATGCCCGACCCGCGTGACCCGACGCAAATGCGCCAGGGCTGGACGGTGGTTGACTGCGGCATTGACAGCCCCGCCACCCGTGAGGCTTGGTCGCAGGTGTTTGAGCAGGCGCTGCAGGGCCTGCCGATTTTGCGGGTCTTGGTGACCCACATGCACCCCGACCACATGGGACTGGCCCATTGGCTGTGCGCGCAGTGGCAAGCGCCGCTGTGGATCAACACCACCGAATACCAGTCGGCCTTGCTCGCTTGCAGCGGGGCATCGAATTTTGGGGGTGACAAAACCCAAGCCTTTTTTGCTGCGCACGGCTGGACCAGCGAGCAGGACATGGCCCAAGTGCGCGACCGTGTGGGTTACTACACCGGCATGGTGCCCAGCGTGCCCGAAGCATTTCACCGCCTCATGGAAGGGCAAACCGTGCGCATTGGCCAGCGCCAGTGGCGCTGCATCAGCGGCTATGGCCATTCGCCTGAGCACATTGCACTGCACGCCCAAGAAGACGGCTTGTTGATCAGCGGCGACATGCTGCTGCCGTCGATTTCCACCAATGTGAGCGTGTACTCTCAAGAACCCGACAGCAATGCCTTGCAATGGTTTTTGGACTCGCTGGCCCGCATGAAGCACATTTCTGACGACTGCCTGGTGCTGCCCTCGCACGGGCGGCCCTTCAAAGGCGCGCAGGCGCGCATTGCCGAATACGAAGAACACCACCGAGAACGGTTGGCCGACCTGCTGCAAGCGTGCACAGACCGATCGCGCTGCGCGCACGAATTGCTGCCCGTGCTGTTCAAGCGTGAGCTGAACCTGCACCAGACCACCTTTGCCATGGGCGAAGCGATTGCGCACCTCAACGCCCTGTGGCATGCAGGCCTCGTGCACCGCCAACTGGACGCTGACGGCATCTACCGCTTTCAGTCTTCTGGCACGCCCATGGCCGCCTGACGCAGCTGTTGGCGGCGCGTCCGGTAGTCGGGCATGACGCCGCCGACCGTGTCCCAAAAGCGCGGGCCGTGGTTCATCTCGCGCAGGTGCGCCAACTCGTGCACCACCACGTAGTCGATCTGTGCCAGCGGCAAGTGGATCAAGCGCCAGTTCAGGCGGATGTGCCCATCGCTGCGCGCACTGCCCCAGCGGGTGCGGGCACTCGACAGCGAGAGCTTTTGCCACTGCACCCCCAACTGGGGCGCAAAGTGCGACAGGCGCTGCTCAAACAGCGGCTTGGCTTTTTTCTTGAACCACACCTCGGCCGCCTCGCGCACCTGCTGGGCGCTGGCACCGGGCGGTAAATTCAGCCGCAGCTCTTGCACCGTGTCGGCAAGGGGCGGCGATGCCGCTCCCCGCGCCACCACGCACAAGCGCACGGTGCCGCCCAAATAGGGAATGTCCGCACCGTGCGTCCAGTCGATCGCCTGCTGCACATGTGCGGACTGGCGCTCGCGGGACTGCTGCAGTTTGGCCACGATCCAGCTGGATTTTTCTTGCACCGCTGCATCCACCTCGCGCAGCGTCACCCACGACGGCGCACGCACCACCAGTCCTTCAGCGCCGATCAAAAAACCAATGCTGCGGCGGCGCGAACGCTCAAAAAGGTATGCCACTGCAAATCCCTGCAACACCGCATGCCGATTGGCGGTGGGGTGGGCGTAGCCCGGCTGCGCCACAGGGACAGCCTCGGGCCGCAGGGCATCCGGGGCTGAAGCCCCCTTTGGGGCTGGTGGGGCGGCGGGGGCTGGGGAGACTGCCGCCGTCACCTTGGGTGAGGCCGATCCGTCAGGCGCAGGGATGTCAGGCGCAGGAGTGTCCAGCCCAGGAGTGTCCGGCGCTGGGATCGGGTCCCCGCCGGTCAAAAAGTCCAGCACGAACTGCAAGGGCGTTCGCATGCGAGGTGCCGTATGCGTCAGCTGGGGAGGGTGGCAGCCGCGGGCGCGCCGTAGGCCTCGGGATCGAGTCGGTGCATTTCGGCTTCAATCCAGGCTTCGACTTCGGCCATCAGCTCGTCGGCTTTGCGCCCGTCACTCGGAATCGGCTTGCCGATCGAAATGTCCACCACGCCCGGGCGCTTGACGAAGGCCTTGCGTGGCCAGCAGCGGGCCGAGGTCACGGCGATCGGGATCACCGGCACCCCAGCGGCCACGGCCAAGCGGGTGCCGCCGGTTTTGTAGTCGCCTTTTTGGCCACGCTCAGTGCGCGTGCCCTCCGGAAACATGATGACCCACACGCCCTCTTGCATGAGTCGACGGCCTTGCTGCACCACCTTGGCAAAGGCGCGGGATTTTTGGCTGCGGTCAATGTGGATCATGTCCATGCGGGCCATGGCCCAGCCAAAGAACGGCACGTAGAGCAGCTCTTTTTTGAACACATAGGCCAGAGGGTGGGGCATGATGGTGGGCATGACAAAGGTCTCCCAGGCCGACTGGTGCTTGACCAGCAACACCGCGGGGTCTTTGCTGCCCTGGGGCAGGTTTTCCATGCCTTGAATGCGGTTTTGAATGCCCAAAATGAACGTGCCGCTGTTCACGGCCAGACGCAGCCATGCCGCGCAAATCCAGTACAGACGGGTGCTGCTGATGACGTAGGACACCACCACGACAAACAGCGCCCATGGCACCACGGTGATAAGCATCCACAACAGATGGAGAGCGGAGCGGATGAAGTTCATGAATAACACCGGGTTCAGGTCGACTCAACTCAGGCTAGAGGCATCTGCGCCAAGCAGCTGATCCACAAAAGCCCCCAGATCGGTGTGCACACGCGTGCCGACTGGAAACGCGGCGGGCAAAGGCTCGCCCAACAACCCAGGGTGGCGCCCAGTGCACACCAGGTGCGGCACACAGCCCGCAGCAGCCGCTGCCTGCACATCACGCATGCTGTCGCCCACGCTGGGCACGCCAGCCAAGTCGATGCCGTAACGCTCGGCAATTTGGGTGTACAGGCCTGGCCAGGGTTTGCGACAACCACAGCCCTCGTCGGGGGTGTGGGGGCAATAAAACACCGCGTCGATGCGCCCGCCCACGGCAGCCAAGGCTTTGACCATGTGGGCATGGACCGCATTGAGCCCAGCCATGTCCATGAGCCCCCGCCCCAAACCAGATTGGTTGGTCACGATGACCACGTGGTAGCCCGCATGGTTGAGTCGGCTGATGGCTTCGAGCGCGCCCGGCAAGGGGTGCCACTCTTCGGGCGACTTGACGAACTCGTCGCTGGCGCGGTTGATCGTGCCGTCGCGGTCCAGGATGACGAGTTTCAAGTGGGTGTTCATGGCCGTGCGGCTCAGGCCGCCAAGCGCGACAAATCGGC
>JAHECM010000170.1 GCA_024641725.1 Limnohabitans sp.
CATAGCCGCCTTGGTGCTGGCGTCCATCTTGCTGATCGCACGCTACGCCAAGGGGTTCATTGGCAACATTTCTGTGCTGCTGGGCATCGTGATCGGTGGCGTGGTGGCTGCGGCCATGGGCCTGATGAGCTTCGACAAAGTCGGTAAAGCCGCTTGGTTTGACGTCGTGTTGCCCTTCCACTTTGGCACGCCCGTGTTCGAGCCCGTGCTGATTTTGACCATGACGCTGGTCATGATCGTGGTGATGATCGAGTCCACCGGCATGTTCCTCGCTCTGGGCGAGATGACCGACAAAAAAGTCGATCAAGCCGCGCTGACGCGTGGTCTGCGCACCGACGGCCTGGGCACCTTGATCGGTGGCATTTTCAACACCTTCCCCTACACCAGCTTTTCGCAAAACGTGGGCTTGGTCGCCGTCACTGGCGTCAAGAGCCGCTTTGTGTGCGTGGCTGGTGGCCTGATCCTGATCGCCTTGGGCTTGTTGCCCAAAATGGCGGCCTTGATCGAGTCCCTGCCCACCGTGGTGCTGGGCGGCGCAGGCTTGGTGATGTTCGGCATGGTGGCCGCCACCGGCATCCGCATCTTGGGTGGCGTGGACTTCAAGAACAACCGTTTCAACGCGCTGATCGTGGCCATCTCGGTCGGCGTGGGCATGATCCCGCTGATCGCCCCCAACTTCAAGCAGTGGATGCCGCACAACCTGCACCCGCTCATTGAGTCGGGCATCTTGTTGGCGTCCTTGTGCGCGGTGTTGCTGAACCTGTTTTTCAACGGTGCCAGCGCCAACGACCGCGACGCGATCGAAGCCGCCAAACAGGCTGAGGCGCACTGAGCCCGTTCGGCTTTGCCGGTACAAAAGGCCAACCCCGTGGGTTGGCCTTTTGCTTTTTACAGGGGCGAATTCACGCCCCGAAGGCGGTGACAAATGGGTTACGCTAGAACCACTTAACGCTCCCCCATACCACCCAGATACACCCAAATAAACCCGAGACACACCCATCATGACCTCAGACCTCTCCCCCGCAGAACAAGCTTTGCGCGACGCCGCGCGTGACTACCACCGCTTTCCCTCACGCGGCAAAATTTCGGTCACCCCCACCAAGCCTTTGTCTAACCAACGCGACTTGTCGCTGGCCTACTCCCCTGGCGTGGCGTACCCCTGCCTGGACATTGAGGCCGACCCCAACAAAGCGTTTGACTTCACCTCGCGCGGTAACTTGGTGGCCGTCATCACCAACGGCACCGCCGTGCTGGGCTTGGGCGACATTGGCCCATTGGCGGCCAAGCCGGTCATGGAAGGCAAGGGCTGCTTGTTCAAAAAATTCGCGGGCATTGACGTGTTCGACATCGAGCTGGCCGAGCGCGACCCTGACAAGCTGGTCGAGATCATCGCCGCCATGGAGCCCACGCTGGGCGGCATCAACCTCGAAGACATCAAAGCCCCCGAGTGTTTCTACATTGAGAAGAAACTGCGCGAGCGCATGAATATTCCGGTCTTCCACGACGACCAGCACGGCACGGCCATCATCGCCTCGGCCGCCATGCTCAACGGCCTGGAGCTGGTGGGCAAAGCCATCGGCGGCGTCAAGGTGGCGGTGTCGGGTGCCGGTGCCGCCGCACTGGCCTGCCTGGACGTGATGGTGGGCTTGGGTGTGCAGACGCAAAACATTTTTGTTTGCGACTCCAAAGGCGTGATTTACGAAGGCCGCCCCGGCGGTTACGACGAGTCCAAAGCCCGCTACGCCCAAAAGACCGACGCCCGCACCCTGGCCGATGCGGTCAATGGTGCCGACGTGTTCCTTGGCTGCTCGGCCCCCGGCGTGATGACGGTGAACATGATCAAGACCATGGCGCGTGACCCGATCATCTTGGCGCTGGCCAACCCCGAGCCCGAGATCCGACCCGAACTGGCCAAGGCGGCCCGCCCGGACTGCATCATCGCCACGGGTCGCTCGGACTACCCCAACCAAGTCAACAACGTCCTGTGCTTTCCCTACATCTTCCGGGGGGCGCTGGACTGCGGCGCGACCAAGATCACCGAAGCCATGAAACTGGCCTGCGTGCGCCAGATCGCCGACCTGGCCAAGGCCGACATCAGCGAAGAAGTGGCCAGCGCCTACGCTGGCAAAGAGCTGTCTTTTGGGCGCGACTACATCATCCCCACGCCGTTTGACTCGCGCCTGATCATGCGCATTGCCCCCGCCGTGGCCCAGGCCGCCGCCGACTCCGGCGTGGCCACGCGCCCAATAACCGACATGGACGCTTACCGCCAGCAGTTGCAAAGCTTTGTCACGCAAACCGGTTTGCTGATGCGCCCCATCTTCAACGCGGCCAAGGCCGTGGCGCAGGACAACAAGCGTGTGGCCTACGCCGACGGCGAGGACGAACGCGCCCTGCGCGCCGCGCAAATGGCCATTGACGACAAGCTGGCCCACCCCATCTTGATCGGCCGCCCCGCCGTCATCGCTGCCCGCATCGAAAAAGCCGGTCTGCGCATGCGCCTGGGTGTGGACGTGGACAACGTCAACCCCGAAGACGACCCCCGCTTTCGCCAGTACTGGGAGCACTACCACCTGCTGATGAAGCGCAACGGCGCTTCGCCCGACGTGGCCAAGGCGGCGGTGCGCCGCTCCAACACCATCATCGGCTCGCTGATGGTGGCGCTGGGTGACGCCGACGCCCTGATCTGCGGCCTGGCGGGCAACTACATGACGCACTTGGAGCGCATCGACAGCATCTTGGGCAAACGCCCGGGCGTGAGCAATTACGCGGCAGTCAACGCCATCATGTCCGACCGTGGGCCGCTGTTCATCACCGACACCTATGTGCAAGAAGACCCCAGCGCCGAACAATTGGCAGAAATCGCGGCCATGGCAGCCCAAGAGATCGAGCGCTTTGGCATCGTGCCCAAGGTGGCTTTTCTCTCGCATTCGAGTTACGGCTCGTCCAAACGGGCCTCCGCCCGCAAGATGCGCTTGGCGCGTGACCTGTTTGTGGCGCAGCACCCTGACATCGAGTGCGACGGCGAATTGCACGGCGACGCGGCCCTGCAGCCCGAAATCCGCAACGCCTACATGGAAGACAGCACGCTGAGCGGCTCGGCCAACTTGTTGGTGTGCCCCAACCTGGACGCGGCCAACATTTTGTACAACGTGCTCAAGACCACCACCAGTGGCGGCGTGACGGTGGGCCCGGTGCTGATGGGCACGTCGGCCTCGGCGCACATCTTGACGCCAGCGGCCACCGTGCGCCGCGTGCTCAACATGACGGCACTGGCCGTGGCCTGCGCCCAAAAATGAGGCCAACTCCCCAAGCTGGTGCACCCCTTGGGGTGTTGCACCAGCTTGGGGGTGTCGCGTGACCTGACCTGGCGACCAGTCCTGACGACCTGACCTGACGATCCGACCCGATCAATGGCGTCAGGGGCATCGCTGATAATCGGCACCGAACTTGCTTGAGCCAGTTCACCGTTTACCAGCCCTCAGGAGCATCCATGCACAAGCGTTTCTTTGTCCAAGCAGCCACCGCCGTGGTCGTTGCAGCCGCCTTTGGCAGCGTCCAAGCCCAAACCACCCCCATCAAATTCCAGCTCGACTGGCGCTTTGAGGGGCCATCCGCCTTCTTTTTGCAGCCTGTGGCCAAGGGCTATTTCAAGGACGCCAAGCTCGACGTGACCGTGGACGCGGGCAACGGCTCGGGCGGTGCGGTGACGCGCGTGGCCTCGGGCACCTACGACCTGGGCTTTGCCGACCTGGCCGCCCTGATGGAGTTCCACGCCAACAACCCCGACGCGCCCAACAAGCCCGTGGCCGTCATGATGGTCTACAACAACACGCCCGCGTCGGTCATGGCGCTCAAAAAATCGGGCATCAAAACCCCGGCTGACCTGGCTGGCAAAAAGCTGGGGGCACCGGTCTTTGACGCAGGCCGCCGCGCCTTCCCCATCTTTGCCAAGGCCAACGCCGTGGGCAACGTGGCCTGGACCGCGATGGACCCGCCCCTGCGTGAAACCATGCTGGTGCGCGGCGACGTGGACGCCATCACTGGCTTCACCTTCACTTCGCTGCTGAACATTGAGGCGCGTGGCGTCAAGGCCGACGACGTGGTGGTGCTGCCCTACCCCGACTACGGCGTCAAACTGTATGGCAACGCCATCATCGCTTCGCCCAAAATCATCAAAGAAAACCCAGCCGCTGTGAAAGCCTTTTTGGCCGCCTTCACCAAGGGTGCCAAAGACGTGATCACCGACCCGGCCAAAGCGATTGAGACCGTCAAGGCCCGCGACGGCATCATCAACGTGCCGCTGGAAACCCGCCGCCTGCAACTGGCCATTGACACCGTGATCAACAGCCCCGACGCCCGCGCCGAAGGCTTTGGCCAAGTCAAAGGCCCGCGCCTGAGCCTGATGGCCTCGCAAGTGTCGGACGCCTTCAACACCAAGACCCGCGTGAAAGCCGACGACATCTGGAACGGCTCCTTTTTGCCCACAGCCAAAGAGCTGGACATCCTGCCCAAGCCCAAGAAGTAAAAGCCAGGCCGCACCCGCGGCCGGCTTGTCCAACGCACGGGCCAGCCGGCCCGTGTTTGAACCTGCGCAAAGAGTTTCACCATGTCCCAAGACGCGTTCGTTGACTTTCAAAATGTCTGGCTGGCCTACAACGACGAGTTGTTGGCACAAAACCACTTTGCGGTGGAAGACATCAACCTTCAGGTCAAGCAAGGCGAGTTCATCGCCATCGTCGGCCCCTCGGGCTGCGGCAAATCGACCTTCATGAAGCTGACCACGGGCCTCAAAATGCCCAGCAAGGGCCGCATCCTGATCGATGGCCAGCCGGTCACCGGGCCGCTCAAAATCAGCGGCATGGCCTTCCAAGCCCCGTCACTGCTGCCCTGGCGCACCACGCTCGACAACGTGCTGCTGCCCCTGGAGATCGTGGAGCCCTACCGCACCAACTTCAAGCAAAAGAAGGCCGAATACGTCGAACGCGCCCGCACACTGCTGCAGACGGTGGGCTTGGGTGGCTACGAAGACAAGTTCCCCTGGCAACTGTCGGGCGGCATGCAGCAACGCGCCAGCATCTGCCGCGCCTTGATCCACGAGCCCAAAATGCTGCTGCTCGACGAGCCCTTTGGCGCGCTCGACGCCTTCACCCGCGAGGAGCTCTGGTGCATCTTGCGCGACCTGTGGACCGCGCAAAAGTTCAACGTCATTTTGGTCACCCACGACCTGCGCGAATCGGTCTTTTTGGCCGACACGGTGTACGTGATGAGCAAGAGCCCAGGCCGCTTTGTGGTCAAGCGTGAGATTGATTTGCCCCGCCCACGCGACCTGGAAATCACCTACACCCCCGAGTTCACCCACATCGTGCAGGAGCTGCGGGGCCACATTGGCGCCATGCGCAAGCCAGGCAGCACGAGCCAACCCTGATCGAGAGCCCCCACATGCAACAAAAAACACTGGAACGCTGGGCCCCTTGGGCATTGCTGGTCGCCAGCATCTTGGTCTGGGAGGTGCTGTGCCGCGCCTTCCACGTCTCGGAATTCGTCTTTCCCAGCCCGTCCCGCATCGCGCAACAAACCATCGAGTTCAGCGACGTGATCGCCGCCCACGCTTGGCGCACCTTTTGGGTGACCATGGTCGGCTTTGGCATTGCCATTGTGGTGGGGGTGCTGCTGGGCTTTGTGATTGGCAGCTCGCGCCTGGCCTACGCCGCCGTGTACCCGCTCATGACCGCCTTCAACGCCCTGCCCAAAGCCGCATTTGTGCCGATTTTGGTGGTGTGGTTCGGCATTGGCGTGGGCCCGGCCATCTTGACCGCCTTTCTCATCAGCTTTTTCCCGATCATGGTCAACATCGCCACCGGCCTGGCCACCTTGGAGCCCGAGCTCGAAGACGTGCTGCGCGTGCTGGGCGCCAAGCGCTGGGACGTGCTGGTCAAAGTCGGCTTGCCGCGCTCCATGCCCTACTTTTACGGTTCGCTCAAAGTCGCCATCACGTTGGCCTTTGTGGGCACCACCGTGTCAGAGATGACCGCCGCCAACGAGGGCATTGGCTACTTGCTGATCTCTGCGGGCTCGGCCATGCAAATGGGCCTGGCGTTTTCGGGGCTGGTGGTGGTGGGGGCCATGGCCATGGTCATGTACGAGCTGTTCAGCGCCATAGAAAAACACACCACCGGCTGGGCGCATCGCGGCTCGCAGGGCGAATAAAAGGAGCGCCGAAGGCGTTACAATCGCGGCACCGGAAGAGTGGCAGAGTGGTCGATTGCAACGGTCTTGAAAACCGTCGATCCGAAAGGATCCGTGAGTTCGAATCTCACCTCTTCCGCCAGTGACTTCTTTCAATATTTCAATCCT
>JAHECM010000174.1 GCA_024641725.1 Limnohabitans sp.
AACAAAAACAGCCACAGCACCCCGGCCACGGCGGGGGCCACGGCGTAGGGCCAGATCAGCAGCGTGCGGTAGAAGGTCGCGCCGCGCACCACCCGGTCGGCAAAGTAGGCCAGCACCAGCGACAGGCTCAAGCCCACGCCCGCCACCAAGCCCGAAAAAATGGCCGTGGTCTGGAACGAGGCCAGGTAGGTCTCGTCGTGCCAGAGGTTGACGAAGTTCTCCAGCCCGACCCATTCCACGGAGGTGCCAAACGGGTCAGACTGTTGGAACGATTGCAGCAAAGCCTGGCCCGCAGGCCAGAAAAAGAAGACGCTGATGATGAGCACCTGGGGTGCGATCAGCACCCAAGGCAGCCAGGTCGAGCGAAAGACAACGCGTTTTTCGGCAGCCAAAACAGTGCATCAGCCTTTGTTGGCTTTTTCAAAGCGTTCGAGCAACTCGTTGCCGCGCTTGACGATGCTGTCCAGCGCCTCTTTGGCCGACTTTTTACCGGCCCAGACTTGTTCGAGTTCCTCGTCCTCGATGGTGCGGATCTGCACATAGTTGCCCAAACGGATGCCGCGCGACTTGTCAGTGGTCTTGCGGATCATCTGGTTGACGGCGGTGTCGGTGCCGGGGTTTTGCTTGTAAAAGCCCGACTGCTCGGTCAGCTTGAACGCCGCCATGGTGATGGGCAGGTAGCCAGTGCGCTTGTGGCTGGCCGACTGCACTTCGGCGTTGGACAGGTAATTGAAGAAAGCCGCAATGCCTTTGTATTCCTCGGCCTTTTTGCCAGACATGACCCACAGGCTGGCGCCGCCGATGACGGTGTTTTGCGGCGCGCCGGCCACATCAGGGTAGTAGGGCAGTGCGGACAGGCCGTAGCTGAACTTGGCGTTTTTGGCCACGTTGCCGTAAAAGCCCGAGGAGGTGGTGGTCATGGCGCACTCGCCCGAGACGAAGGACGCTTCAGGCACGTTGGCGCGGCCTTTGTAAACAAACAGGCCTTGCTTGGCCATGTTGCCCAGGTTCTCAATGTGGCGCACATGCAGCGGCGAGTTGGCGACCAGGCGGGCGCTGTTGCCGCGCATGCCATTGCCCTGGGTGGCCAGCTCGGTGTTGTGCCAAGTGGAGAAGCTCTCCAGTTGCGTCCAGCCCTGCCAAGCGGTGGTGAAGGGGCATTTGTGCCCGCTGGCTTTGAGCTTGGCGGCGGCCAGGGCCACCTCGGGCCAGGTGCTGGGCGGCTTGCTGGTGTCAATGCCGGCGGCTTTGAAGGCGTCCTTGTTGAAATAGAAAACAGTGGTCGAGCTGTTGAAGGGGAAGGACAGCATCTGGCCATTGGGGGCGGTGTAGTAACCGGCCACGGCGGGCACATACACCGAGGGGTCGAACTTGTAGCCCGCGTCTTGCATGACCTTGCCCACGGGCACAACCACGCCTTTGCTGGACATCATGGTGGCGGTGCCGACTTCAAACACCTGCAAGATGTGCGGGGCATTGCCTGCGCGAAACGCGGCCACGGCGGCGGTCATGGACTCGTCGTACGTGCCCTTGAAGACCGGGTTGATCTTGTAGTCTTTTTGGCTGGCATTGAAGTTTTTGGCCAGGTCATTGACCCATTCGCCGTTGACGGCGGTCATGGAGTGCCACCACTGGATCTCCGTCTGGGCTTGTGCGGGCAGCCCGATGGCCCCCAAAGTGGCCAAAGCCAGGGCGGAAAAAGACTTTTTGAGGTGCATGGAAACTCCTGAAGTGAGGCGTATGGGGCCTGTTTGCTTAAAAAGTAAGCAGACATTGCCTCGCACTGTGGCTGTGAAATATGACATGGCCATTAAACCGACATGAAAATTGGGTGACAACCCGGGGTTTCCATGACCCAGCCGCCTGCGCGACAGGGCCAGGCGTGCCCCCACATTGGGCGCGTGAATGTTGCACTGCGGTAACATTCGACCTCAGCCGGGCAAGCTCCGTCCCAGGCTGGCTGCCAGAGCCTCTCTTATATGAACGCCCCCACCACGCTCCAACATTTGATGCACGCCGACGCCGATGCGCCGCGCCTGCGCGAGATTCCCTACAACTACACCAGCTTTTCGGACCGCGAAATCGTGGCCCGCTTGCTGGGCGAGTCCGCTTGGGACCTGCTCAACCAGTTGCGCGACGAGCGCCGCACCGGCCGCTCGGCCCGCATGCTGTACGAGGTGTTGGGCGACATTTGGGTGGTGGAGCGCAACCCCTATTTGCAAGACGACCTGCTGGACAACCCGGGCCGCCGCAAACTGCTGGTGGACGCGCTGCAGAACCGCCTGGGCGAGGTGCAAAAGCGCCGCACCCCCGATGTGGATGCCGCGCGCGACGCCCTGGTGGGGCAATTGCTGGCCTTGGCGGGGGAGGCGGTGGCGCAGTTCAACCAGCGCTTTGCCAACCGTGCCAAGCTGCGCAACCAGGTGCAAAAAACGCTGGGGCGCTTGACGGCCAAGGACAACATCAAGTTTGATGGGCTCTCTCGCGTGAGCCATGTGACCGACGCCACCGACTGGCGCGTCGAATACCCCTTTGTGGTGCTGACGCCCGACTCCGAGACCGAAATGGCCGGGCTGGTCAAAGGCTGCATTGATTTGGGGCTGACCATCGTCCCGCGCGGCGGTGGCACCGGCTACACCGGCGGCGCGATCCCGCTGACCTGGAAGAGCGCGGTCATCAACACCGAAAAGCTCGAAGCCATGACCGAAGTCGAGCTGGTGGACTTGCCGGGCATTGCGCACCAAATTCCGACCATCTACACCGAAGCCGGTGTGGTCACTCAGCGTGTGGCCGATGCGGCCGAGCGTGGTGGTTTTGTGTTTGCGGTGGACCCGACGTCAGCTGAGGCCAGCTGCATTGGCGGCAACATTGCCATGAACGCGGGCGGCAAAAAGGCCGTTTTGTGGGGCACTGCGCTGGACAACCTGGCCAGCTGGCGCATGGTCACCCCCGACGCCGAATGGCTGGATGTGGTGCGCATGGACCACAACATGGGCAAGATCCACGACGCCGAAGTCGCCACTTTTGAGCTGCGCTACTTCAAGGCCGACGGCAAAACCCCCATCCGCACCGAAACCCTGGTGATCCCGGGCAAGACCTTCCGCAAAGAAGGCTTGGGCAAAGACGTGACCGACAAGTTCCTCTCGGGCCTGCCGGGTGTCCAAAAAGAGGGCTGCGACGGCCTCATCACCAGCGCCCGCTGGGTGGTGCATCGCATGCCCACCCACACCCGCACGGTGTGCATGGAGTTCTTTGGCCACGCCCGAAACGCGGTGCCCAGCATCGTCGAGATCAAAGACTTCATGTTTGCCGAGCAAAAGCGCACCGGCACCGTGATGGCGGGCCTGGAGCACTTGGACGACCGCTACCTGCGGGCGGTGGGTTACTCCACCAAATCCAAGCGCGGCGGCTTCCCCAAGATGGTCTTGATCGGGGACATTGCGGGCGACAACGCCGACGATGTGGCCAAGGCGACCAGCGAGATCGTGCGCATTGCCAACTCGCGCAGCGGCGAAGGCTTCATCGCCATCAGCCCCGAAGCCCGCAAAAAGTTCTGGCACGACCGCAAAAAGACGGCGGCGATCAGTCGCCACACCAACGCCTTCAAGGTCAACGAAGACGTGGTCATTCCGCTGCCGCGCATGGCCGAGTACACCGACGGCATCGAGCGCATCAACATCGAGCTGAGCTTGCGCAACAAGTTGCAGTTTTGCCGTGAGCTGGAAGATTTTCTGGCCAAGGGCAACCTGCCCTTGGGCAAGCAAGACGATGCCAGCGACATTCCGTCAGCCGAGTTGCTGGAAGACCGCGTGTCGCAAGCCTTGGCCGTGGTGCGCGAGGTGCGTGCCCAGTGGCAAGACTGGTTGACGCAGGTGGACGAGCTGTTCCCCCAGTTGCAGGACCACACCCTGCGTGCCAGCTGGAAGACGCAAATTCGCCCGGCTTTCCAGAACATTTTTTCGGGCTCGGTCTTTTTGCCGATCCTGACCGAGGTCACGGCCATTCACCAGCGCGTGCTCAAAGGCCGCGTGTGGGTGGCGCTGCACATGCACGCCGGAGACGGCAATGTGCACACCAACATCCCGGTGAACAGTGACAACTACGAGATGCTGCAAACTGCGCACGAGGCGGTGGCCCGCATCATGGTGCTGGCCCGCAGCTTGGACGGCGTGATCTCGGGCGAGCATGGCATTGGCATCACCAAGCTGGAGTTTTTGACCGACGCGGAGTTGGCCAACTTCACGGCCTACAAAGCCAAAGTGGACCCCGAAGGCCGCTTCAACAAAGGCAAGCTGCTGCGCGGCGCGGCCCTGACGGGCTTGGGCGACGATGTGCACGTCGCTGACCTGACGCACGCCTACACCCCCAGCTTTGGCCTGATGGGCCACGAGTCGCTGATCATGCAGCAGTCCGACATTGGCGAGATCGCCGCCAGCGTCAAAGACTGCTTGCGCTGCGGCAAGTGCAAGCCAGTCTGCGCCACCCATGTGCCGCGTGCCAATTTGCTCTACAGCCCGCGCAACAAAATCCTCGCCACCTCTTTGCTGGTCGAAGCCTTCCTGTACGAAGAGCAAACCCGCCGGGGCATCTCGATCAAGCACTGGCAGGAGTTTGAAGACGTGGCCGACCACTGCACGGTGTGCCACAAGTGCCTGACCCCTTGCCCGGTCAACATCGACTTTGGCGATGTGACCATGAACATGCGCAACTTGCTGCGCAAGATGGGCAAAAAGAGCTTCCGCCCAGGCAATGCGGCGGCCATGTTCATGCTCAACGCCACCAACCCCGAAACCATCAAGTTGGCGCGTGCCGCCATGGTGGGCGTGGGCATGCGGGCGCAGCGTTTCGCCGCCGGTTTGCTCAAAGGCGTGGCGCGCAAGCAGACCAGCGCGCCGCCCGCCTCGGTGGGCGCGGCTCCGATCAAAGAGCAGATCATCCACTTCATCAATAAGAAGATGCCGGGCAACTTGCCCAAGAAGACCGCACGCGCACTGCTGGACATCGAAGACAACGACTACGTGCCCATCATCCGCGACCCGAAAGCCACGACTTCCGAAACCGAGGCGGTGTTTTACTTCCCCGGTTGCGGCTCCGAGCGCTTGTTCAGCCAGGTGGGCCTGGCCACCCAGGCCATGCTGTGGCATGTGGGTGTGCAAACCGTGCTGCCGCCGGGCTATCTGTGCTGCGGTTACCCACAAAAGGGCTCGGGCCAGTTCGACAAGGCCGAGAAAATCATCACCGACAACCGGGTGCTGTTCCACCGTGTGGCCAACACGCTCAACTACCTGGACATCAAGACCGTGGTGGTGAGCTGCGGCACCTGCTATGACCAGCTGCAGGGCTATGAGTTCGACAAAATTTTCCCGGGCTGCCGCATCATCGACATCCACGAGTTCTTGCTCGAAAAAGGCATGAAGCTCGACGCGGGCGGGGCTTATCTGTACCACGACCCTTGCCACACCCCCATGAAGCTGCAAGAGCCCATGAAGACGGTCAAAGCCTTGATGGGCGACAACGTCATCGAGAGCAAACGCTGCTGCGGCGAGTCGGGCACGCTGGGCGTGACGCGCCCGGACATCTCCACCCAAGTGCGTTTTCGCAAAGAAGAAGAAATCCTCAAAGGCGAAGCCGCGCTGCGCGCCAGCGAAGCCGTGGGGCCCCAAGACAACGTCAAGATCCTCACCAGCTGCCCCAGCTGCTTGCAGGGCTTGTCGCGTTATGGCGACGACCTGAAAAATGGCCTGCTCGAAGCCGACTACATCGTGGTCGAGATGGCCAAACACATCTTGGGCGAGAACTGGATGCCCGAGTACGTGGCTCAAGCCAATGCCGGTGGCATTGAGCGCGTGCTGGTCTGAGCCCTGAACCCCACGCCCTGAAAGCAAACCATGGCCGGACTGAACAAAGACACCCCCACCCCGCAAGCGCTGACGCTGCATGGGCAGTCACGGGTGCTGGAGATCGGGTTTTCCGATGGCCAGACTTTTCGCATCCCGTTTGAGCTGATGCGCGTGTATTCCCCTTCAGCCGAGGTGCAGGGACATGGCCCAGGCCAAGAGGTGTTGCAAACTGGCCAACGTGAGGTGGACATCATGGGCCTGGAGCAGGTGGGCAACTACGCCGTCAAGCCCACGTTTTCGGACGGGCACGACACCGGTTTGTTCACCTGGGAGTACCTGCACTTTTTGGGCAGCCAGCAAACCGAACTGTGGCAACAATATGAAGCGCGCCTGCAAGCCGCAGGCGCCGACCGCGACGCGCCCATGCCCAGCAAAGCGGGCAGCAGCTGCGGCCATTCCCATTGAAAGTTGATGCGATGAGCACCACCCATTTCGGTTTCAA
>JAHECM010000029.1 GCA_024641725.1 Limnohabitans sp.
CGCTGGTGGGTGTTCAAGCCGGTGAAGGCGGGCAGCAAAGACGGGTGGATGTTGAGCAAGCGCCCGGCGTAATGCGCCACAAACCCTGGCGTCAAAATGCGCATGAAGCCCGCCAGCACCACCACCGCAGGCTCAAAACGGTCGATTTCGGCCACCAAGGCCGTGTCAAAAGCCTCGCGGCTGGCAAACGACTTGTGGTCCACCACAGCGGTGGCAATGCCCTGCTCGCGGGCAAAAACCAGCCCTTGCGCATCGGCCTGGTTGCTCAGCACAGCGGCCACGCGGGACTGCAACGTGCGCACCCACTGGTCTTGCTGCGCCTGGCGCACGATGGCGGCCATGTTGGAGCCGGAGCCGGAAATCAAAATGACGATGTTTTTCATGTGCAGCTCGAATTATCTCAGCCCCCCTGCAAACCCTTGTTTGTCACACCAAGGACAGTTTTTGAGGCCCGGAGCGTGATAAAAAGCACGGTCGTTTGATTTTGAGAGAACCCTCATGGATTTGGCATTCACCCCCGAAGAACTCGCGTTCCGCGACGAAATTCGCACATGGGTCAAGGCAAACTTGCCGACCGAACTTTCCACCAAAGTGCACAACGCCATGCGCCTGACGCGTGACGACATGCAGTCCTGGGCCAAGATTTTGGGCCAAAAAGGCTGGCTGGGCTATGGCTGGCCCAAGCAGTTTGGCGGCCCAGGCTGGACCGCCGTGCAAAAGCATTTGTTTGAGGAAGAATGCGCCCTGGCCGGCGCACCCCGTGTGGTGCCTTTCGGCCCAGTGATGGTGGCCCCGGTCATCATGGCCTTTGGCAACGCCGAGCAGCAACAGCGCTTTTTGCCCGGCATCGCCAGCGGTGAAGTCTGGTGGAGCCAGGGCTACAGCGAGCCAGGCTCGGGCTCGGACCTGGCCTCCCTCAAAACCCGCGCCGAGCGCGTTGGCGACAAATACATCGTGAACGGCCAGAAAACCTGGACCACTCTGGGCCAATTTGGCGAGTGGATTTTCTGCTTGGTGCGCACCAGCACCGAAGGCAAGCCACAAACCGGCATCTCCTTTTTGCTGATTGACATGAAGTCGCCCGGCATCACCGTGCGCCCCATCAAGCTGCTGGACGGCGAGTGCGAAGTCAACGAAGTCTGGTTTGACAACGTCGAAGTGCCCGCAGAGAACCTGATTGGTGAAGAAAACAAGGGCTGGAACTACGCCAAGCACCTGCTGGCCCACGAGCGCACCAACATCGCCGACGTGAACCGCGCCAAGCGAGAGCTCGAGCGCTTGAAGCGCATCGCCAAAGCCGAAGGCGTGTACGACGATCTGCGCTTCCGTGACGAGATCGCCAAGCTCGAAGTCGACGTTGTCGCTCTCGAAATGCTGGTGCTGCGCGTCTTGTCGGCCGAAAAGTCTGGCAAAAACTCGCTCGACATCGCGGGCCTCTTGAAGATCAAGGGCAGCGAAATCCAGCAGCGCTACACCGAGCTGATGATGCAAGCTGCAGGGCCTTTTAGCCTGCCCTACATCTTTGAAGCCATGGAAGCAGGCTGGCAAGGTGACTTCCCTGGCGGCACGCTGGCCAACGCGCCACTGGCCTCGAACTACTTCAACATGCGCAAGACCACCATCTACGGCGGCAGCAACGAAGTGCAACGCAACATCGTCGCCCAGACAGTTCTGGGTTAAGGAGACAGGCACATGGATTTCGATTTTTCTGACGACCAAGAACAACTGCGCGACGCGGTGCGCAAATGGGTGGACAAGGGCTACGACTTTGACCGTCGCCGCGCCATCGTCGCTGCCGGCGGTTTTGACCGCGCCGCCTACACCGAGCTGGCCGAACTGGGCCTCACCGGCCTGTACGTGAGCGAAGAGCACGGCGGCATGGGCATGGGCCCGACCGAAGCCATGGTCACCATGGAAGAACTCGGCCGCGGCATCGTGCTCGAACCCCTGACCCAAACCCTGATCACCAGCGCCACGCTGCAAACCCACGCCCCTGCAGCCTTGCAAGCGGCCTGGTTGCCCCGCATGGCTGCAGGTGAAGCCATCGTCGTGTTGGCGCACCAAGAACGCGCTGCGCGTTACCAACTGAACCGCTGCGCCGCCCAGGCCAGCGAATCGGGTGGGGCATGGACCGTGACAGGCACCAAGAGCGTGGTGGCTGTGGGCGACCAGGCTGACGCGTTTGTGGTGCCTGCCACCGTGAACGGCCAACTCGCTCTGTTCTTGGTCGAGCGCGGCGCCAGCGGCGTGAGCACTCAGGCCTATGTCACGCAAGACGGCTCCCGCGCTGCCGAAGTGGTACTGAACAAGGCGACGGCCCAGCTGATCACCCTGAACGGCCTGACTGCGCTTGAAGAAGCCGTGGACATCGGCTTGGCTTGCACCTGCGCCGAAGCGGTGGGTGTGATGGACAAAACCCTGGCCATCACGGTGGACTACATGAACACCCGCAAGCAGTTCGGTGTGGTGATTGCCAGCTTCCAGGCCCTGCGCCACCGCATCTCCGACATGAAGATGCAGCTGGAGCTGGCCCGCTCGATGAGCTACTACGCCACGCTCAAGCTGCACGCCCCGGCCGAAGAGCGCCGCCGTGCGCTCGCCCGCGCCAAGTACCAACTGGGCGTGTCCATGCGCTTCATCGGTCAGCAGGCGGTGCAATTGCACGGCGGCATTGCCGTCACGGACGAGTACATCGTGAGCCACTACTTCAAGAAATTGACGCAGCTGGACATGACCTTTGGCGACACCCTGCACCAGCTGGGTGAGGTGTCGGCCCGCATGCAAGACACCGCGGGCGTGTTTGCCTGAAGACAGTCGCCGGTGACGGTACACAAGGCCTGCACAGTGTGCAGGCCTTTTTTTATTCCGCCTCGCGCACCCGCAAAAATCGCGCAAAACGGGGCAGCCCCGAAGGGGTCAAGGACTGGTAGCGGTAAGTCACCCACGCCCCCAGGGCTGGAGGCTTGCGGCGCTGTGCGGCAGTCAGGCCCGTGCCCAAGGCAAAACGCACACCGCCCGGGCCTTCCACCAGCAGCGCGCCGGTCTGGCCTTTGAACCGGCCCTCACCCGGCAAATGCGCCAGCACACGGCCTTCCTCGTCCGGCTCGGGTTTGAGTTTGAACACCGCACCGCTGCGCCCGGACTGCCACAGTGCGTCGGCCCGGTGCAGCACCAGGCCCTCACCGCCCTGCCCCACCACACGGCGCAGTCGCTCGGCCAGCGCCAACACGTCAGGCACAGGGCTTTGCTCCACGGCCTTCAGCCAAGGGCATGCCGACTCAGCCGCCAAGGCTTGCAAGCGGCTGGCCCGCTGGGCAAAAGTTTGCCCGAGCCCGGCTTCGAATTCGGGCAAATCAAACAGCAGGTACTGGACCTCGCGCCAAGCCGCATCGTCAGGCACTTGGCGGCGCACGGTGCCCGACAAGCGGTCAAATTGGCCACGCGCCAGCCACAACTCGCCGTCCAAAGGCGTGCGTGGCAGGGCCCGAACAAACCAGTCGGGGGCCGCCAAGGCGCGGCCACTGCGAAAGCGCAAAGTCTGTCCGTCCCACACAGCGCGAACACCATCGAACTTCTCGCTGACCAAAAACCCTTGCGTAGAGCCAAAGTCAAGGCCAGCGCCAGAGGCAGGCCAGGGCAAAGCGAGCTGAACGCGGTCTTGGCCCATCGTTCGGTCGCCTCTTGCTGCATCGGCTGGAGGGGATTTGGCCTGCACATTGGCCAACGCACCCAGCGCAAGGCTCAGCCCCCAATGGCGCCGCGTGAACGCTTTCGTGCAAAGTCGGTTGAAGCGCTGCGCCAGCGCCTCTCCCGTGTGGCGGGGTGTGTCCATGTGAAGCCTCCCTGATGTGGCGCTGGCCCTGGGTCAGGGTGCCACTTTTTGTTGTCAGCAGAGGATCATGATCGGCCTTCGCCCACAGCGCAAGCCCGAGCTGAGCCGAGCCGAGCCGAGCCGAGCTGAACTGAGCCGAGCCGAGCCGAGCCGACCAGCGTCAAGCCAGCAAGCGCGACGTCTTGGGCACATGCGTCATCAAAAACGCCATCTGATCGGCCAAGATGCGGCGGTTGCGCAAAATGAAGTCTTCCCACAGGCTGGGCACGTAGGGGGCATACAGCAAGGGCATGTTGGCCTGCTCGGGGGTGCGGCTGCTTTTGCGGTGGTTGCACGAGCGGCAGGCAGTCACCACGTTCATCCAATGGTCGGGGCCTTGGTGTGCCAGGGGCACGATGTGCTCACGGGTCAGCTCCGCCTCATGAAAATGCCCACCGCAATAAGCACACACATTGCGGTCGCGCACGAACAACTTGGGGTTGGTCAGGCCTGGGCGCAGGTCAAACGGGTTGATGCGGGGCACGCCCTGGGTGCCAATGATGCTGTTGACGGTGATGACGGACTGCTCGCCCGTGATGGCGTTGTGGCCACCATGGAACACCGCCACTTGCCGACCCGCCTCCCAGCGCACATCGTTTGCGGCGTAATGGGTGACGGCTTGCTCCAACGTGATCCACGACTGGGGCAGCCCTTGGGCAGAGAGTTTCAAGACCTTCACACACGACTCCTGACACAGATGCACGCACTGAAAAGGAAGGGGACTGTCTCGGTCCAGACAAACCAGGCGCTGGGCCAAGCTTGGGGGGAACGGGCTCGGTCACAATATACCCTTTGAATTTCTCAAAACCATGACAAAGGGCAAAAGCCCCAAGTCAACGATGCCCATCCCCCCACACCAGTGCGCACCATGAAGGTTTTTCGCGGTTTTCATCACCCAGAGCTGGCCCCCGCTTGCGCCCTGACCATCGGCAACTTCGATGGTGTGCACCGGGGCCACCAAGCCATGCTGGCGCTATTGCGCAGCGAAGCCGCTCACCGCGGCGTGCACAGCTGCGTGATGACCTTTGAGCCCCACCCCCGCGACCACTTTGCCAAAGTACTGAACAAACCCGAACTGGCCCCCGCCCGCATCGCCACGCTGCGCGACAAGCTCCAGGAACTGGAGCGCTGCGGCGTGGACCAGGTCGTGGTGCTGCCCTTTGATGCGGCGCTGGCCAGCCAGTCGCCCGAGGACTTCATCCAAAAGGTGCTGATCCAAGGCCTGGGCGTGCGTTATGTGCTGGTGGGCGATGACTTTCGCTTTGGGGCCCAACGCGCGGGCGACTACGCCATGGTCGACGCCTCAGGCCAGCGTTTGGGCTTTGACGTGGCCCGCATGAACAGTTACGAGGTGCATGGCCTGCGCGTGTCCAGCTCAGCGGTGCGCGACGCCCTGGGTCGAGGCGACCTGCAAGCTGTTCAGGCCCTGCTGGGCCGGCCTTACAGCATCAGCGGCCATGTGGTGCACGGGCGCAAACTCGGGCGCGAACTGGGCGCCAGCGCCGAGGGCGCAGGCAATGGTTTTAGAACCTTGAATTTGCGTTTTTCTCACTGGCAGTCAGCCGCCAGCGGGATCTTTGCTGTGCAACTGCACGGCCTGACCCCCGAGCCCCTGACGGGCGTGGCCAACCTGGGCATCCGCCCCTCTTTGGACCCGACAGACGTCAACGGTGGGCGGGTGCTGCTGGAAACCCATGCCTTGGACTGGCCCGCCACGCTGGGCCTGGAGGGGGGCTACGGTAAAATCATCCGCGTGGAATTGCTGCACAAACTACACGACGAGCTCAAATACGACGGTCTGGACGCCCTGACAAAAGGGATCGCCAAAGACTGCGACGATGCGCGCGCTTGGTTTGCCTCGCGCCACGGCGAAACCAACCGCCAAACCACCCGCGACCGAATTTGACGAACCTGCCTGGGCGCAGCGTCTGCGCCATGCCTCCTTTGGCCCCATGCATGGGCCTTCTTTTGCACCCTGCGGCTTGACAGTCGCACCCCCCGGATTCCTTTCATGTCTGAACACAACACCCCTCCCAGCACAGACTACCGCGCCACCCTGAACCTGCCGGACACCCCCTTCCCCATGCGCGGCGACTTGCCCAAACGCGAGCCGGGCTGGGTGAACGGCTGGAACGACGGCGGCCTGTACAAAAAACTGCGCGCTGCCCGCCAAGGCGCGCCGCTGTTTGTGCTGCACGACGGCCCGCCCTACGCCAACGGCAAGCTGCACATCGGCCACGCGCTCAACAAGGTGCTCAAAGACACGATCGTCAAGTCCAAGCAGCTCGCGGGCTTTGACGCCCAATACATCCCCGGCTGGGACTGCCACGGCCTGCCGATCGAAAACGCGATTGAAAAACTGCATGGCCGCAACCTGAGCCGCGACGACATGCAAGCCAAAAGCCGCGCTTTTGCCACCGAGCA
>JAHECM010000032.1 GCA_024641725.1 Limnohabitans sp.
TGGCCTGCGACGTGGGCACCCCAGAGATGTACCAAAAGTTGGATGCCTGCAAGTGGGACATGCTCAACGAGTGGGCCCAGACCAAACGCGCGCCCAAGCACGCGGCTTGGATGCACGACCAAGAATTCACCAGCTGATGCGCATGTTCAGCCGCGCTGCAACTTGAACACGGCCGTGCCCGCCATCAGGTTGGGCCACAGCCGCACTTCTTGGCCGTGCTGCAGGCCAAACGCGTCGAGCACCTGCAAATCGTTTTTGCGTGCAAGGTCGGCAAAGTCAGCGTAGGTGCCCACGCGGATGTTGGGTGTGTCGTACCACTGGTAGGGCAGGCGCTTGGTCACCGGCATGCGCCCGCGCAGCACGCTCAGGCGGTTGAACCAGTGGGCAAAGTTGGGGAAGGCCACAATGCCGATTTGACCCACGCGGGCGGTCTCGCGCAGCATGACCTCGGCGTTGCGCAGGTGTTGCAAAGTGTCGATTTGCAGCACCACATCAAACGATTGGTCGGCAAAGACTTTCAGGCCTTGGTCGAGGTTGAGTTGCAGCACGTTCACGCCGCGTTGGGCGCAGGCCAGCACATTGGCGTCGTCCAGCTCCACGCCGTAGCCGGTGCAGCCCTGGTGCTCTTGCAGGTAGGCCAACAAAGCGCCGTCACCGCAGCCCAAGTCAAGCACGCGCGCGCCGTGCGGCACCTGGCGCGCAATGGCTTGCAGGGTCAAAGGATCGCTCATGCGGCACCTCCCAAGCGGCTGGCAATGTGGGCAAAGTAGGCGCGCACCACGTTCATGTAGCGTTCGTCATTCAACAAGAAGGCGTCGTGGCCGTGTGGCGCGTCGATCTCGGCGTAGCTCACATCGCGTTGGTTGTCGATCAGGCCCTTGACGATCTCGCGGCTGCGCGCTGGCGAGAAGCGCCAGTCGGTGGTGAAGCTGACCAGCAGGAATTTGCAAATGGCGCGCTCCAGCGCTTTGGACAAATCACCACCAAAGCCGCGCGCGGGGTCAAAGTAGTCGAGCGCCCGGGTGATCAGCAAATAGGTGTTGGCGTCAAAGTACTCGCTGAACTTGTCGCCCTGGTAACGCAGATAGCTCTCGATTTGGAACTCCACCTCTTGCGTGGAATATTTGTAGCCGGTGGCGCTGTTGACCGCGCTGCGCAGCTCGCGGCCAAATTTCTCGTTCATCACGTCGTCGCTGAGGTAGGTGATGTGGCCGATCATGCGGGCGATGCGCAAGCCGCGCTTGGGCACCACGCCATGCTCGTAAAAGTGACCTTCGTGAAAATCCGGATCGGTCACGATGGCGCGGCGCGCCACCTCATTGAAAGCGATGTTCTCGGCATTGAGGTTGGGGGCGCTGGCCACCACCACCGCGTGCTTCATGCGCTCGGGGTATTGCAGCGTCCAGCTCAGCGCCTGCATACCGCCCAAGCTGCCACCCATCACCGCAGCCAACTGGGCAATGCCCATGGCGTCGAGCAAGCGGGCCTGGGCGTTGACCCAGTCTTCCACGGTGACCACCGGGAAGTCGGCGCCGTACACGCGGCCCGTGTCGGGGTGGGTGTGCATGGGCCCGGTGGAGCCAAAGCATGAGCCAAGGTTGTTCACGCCGATGACAAAAAACTGGTCCGTGTCCAGTGGTTTGCCTGGGCCGATCATGTTGTCCCACCAGCCCACGTTGCTGGGCTGGTCGGCGTACACGCCCGCCACATGGTGGGAGGCGTTGAGCGCGTGACAAATCAAAACGGCGTTGGACTTGTCGGCGTTGAGCGTGCCGTAGGTTTCGTAGCTGAGCGAATAAGCGCGAATGGACGCACCACTTTGCAAAAGCAAAGGGGCTTCAAAAGTCATCGACTGGGGCGTGGCGATCAAACTCATGGCGGCAATGAAAAAACCCGGTAACGCTCAAGAAGCGATACCGGGTTGGGCTCGACCTCTTTAGCTGCATTTTGGATCCTTGTGGTTCCTGCGCCCGCAAGCTGGAGCAAATCGGCGCCGCTTAAGTATAAATCAGCCCCAACCCAGCAGCGCCAGCACACCCATGACCGCAAAGATGACCGCCGACACGGTGTGCACCAGTTGGAGGGGCACCCTGCGGGTGATGGCGTCACCCAGCCAGACCACCGGTGCGTTGGCCAGCATCATGCCCAGCGTAGTGCCCGCCACCACGGCAGCCCAAGCTTGGTACTGGGCAGCCAGCATGACCGTGGCGATTTGGGTTTTGTCGCCCATTTCGGCCAAAAAGAAGGCCACCACGGTGGTCAAAAACACGCCCATGCGCGGAGCCTCATCGCTGTCTTCGTCGTCCAATTTGTCCGGAATCAACATCCAGGCCGCCATGGCGATGAAAGACAAACCGAGCCCCCAACGCAATGCCGTCGGCCCCAGCAAGGTGGTCACCCAACTGCCCACGGCACCGGCCAAGCCGTGGTTGGCGAGCGTGGCCACCAAGATGCCCAGCACAATCGGCCAAGGTTTGCGAAAGCGCGCCGCGAGCACCAAAGACAGCAACTGGGTTTTGTCGCCCATTTCGGCCAGGGCCACGATGCCGGTAGAGACGAGGAAAGCTTCCATCACAACAGAGGCGCAAGCAAGGCCTGCGCGAAAAGTCAAAAGGAGGGCATCTTAATGCAGCTTGCGGTGCTGACATGCCACGAACCCAGGCTCAGCGAGCGGCCGTGATGACCACTTCAATGCGCCAGCCGGGTTTGGCCAAAGCGGCCTGCACCGTGGCGCGCGGGGGGGTGTGACCCGCCGCCACCCAAGCGTCCCAGACGGTGTTCATGCCGTCAAAGTCGGCCAAGTCCAGCAAAAATATTTGGGCCATCAGAATGCGGCTTTTGTCGCTGCCGGCTGTGGCCAACAGCCGGTCGATGCTGGCCAGCACTTGGCGTGTTTGCCCCTGGATGTCCAAGCTGGCATCTTCGGCCACTTGCCCAGCCAGATAAACCGTGTCTCGGTGCACCGCCATTTCAGACATGCGGTGACCCACTTCATAGCGTTCAATCATGGTCAATTCCTTGGGCCCAGCCCGTTGGCACTGAGGGGCAAGCGCGCACCCTCACTGCGGTTCAAAGTTGATGGATTTGGCAATCGCTTGGTAACGCGCGATCTCTTCGCGGTACAAGCGGTCCAGGTCGGCCACAGAAGTCGGGTTGACCACCATGTTGCCGGTGGCCTCGAAGGCTGCACGCGTCTCTGGATTTTGCAACGCATCGTAGGCGGCCTTGTTGATGCGGTTGCTGATGGCATCGGGCGTGCCACGCGGCACGGCCACGCTGCCCCAAGAATCAAACTCAAAACCCTGCAGCTTGGGGTGCAGTGCCAATGCGGGAATGCTCGGGAATTTGGACAAGGGCTGGCGGGTGGCCAGGCCCAAGACCTTGATCTTGCCATCGGCGATGGTGGCCGGAATGCTGCCGGCGAACACCGTGATCGCCATGTCCACCTGACCGCCCATCAGATCGGCCAGCATCGGTGCGGCACCTTTGTAGGGCACATGCACCAACTTCATCCCCGTCTGTTGACCGAGTTTTTCAGCGGCCAAATGAAACAAGCTGCCATTGCCACCATTGCCCACCGACAGCTCTTTGGCGCCGGCCCGATTGGCCAGTGCGAGCAGCTCGTCCAGGGTGTTCGCGGGCAAGTCTTTGCGCGCAATCACAACCAAAGGGGCCTTGAGGATCTGCGCCACCACCTTCATGTCTTCGGGCTTGTATTTGACAGCGGCCACCGTCATGGGTGCCACGATCAATTCCAAGGGACTGCCCAGCGTGATGGTGTAGCCATCGGCAGGCGCGTTCAGGTTTTTCTGCACGCCAATCGCGCCGCCTGCGCCCCCGACGTTGTCGATCACCACAGGCTGGCCCAGTGCACGGGCCATGTCGGGCTGGATTTTGCGCGCCACAAAGTCAGAGGGGCCGCCAGCTGGCCATGGCACGACCATGCTGATGGGTTTGGCCGGCCAGCTTTGTGCCGCCACATGGCCTGCGATGGTGCCAAACAGCAAACTGACCATCAGGCGTTTGAGTGGGGATGAAAAGTTCATGTTGTCTCCTTTGGAATTGTTTTGAAATGAACACGGTGTCGAAGATGTCAGCGCGCCAGCAAGTGGTCCAGCGCCGAGAACCCGGCGGCTTTCTCAATCACCTCGCCCGCCGCCAGCATGCGGTCTTCGCGGAATTTGGTGCTGACGATTTGCACGCCCACAGGCAAGCCACCGGCCACACCCGTGGGCACCGACAAACCGGGTAAACCCAGCGTGGCGGTGCTGAGCATGGGCGCTTGCGCGAGCAGGATTTGCGCGGTGCGATCGGAGGATTGCTGGTCGTCGTCCACCTTGAACTGGCGCTCCCACGAGTTCGGCATCAAGAGCACCGGGTAGCGCTCCAAAAACACCGCCCAGTCGCGGGCGATGTTGAAGCGGCGCGTGAGGGATTCCAGGTATTGGTCGCGGTCCCACACCGGGTTGATGTCCATGTAGTGGGCCAGCGCCGTGCGCAGCGCGTCGTCACCGTGCTCGCGCATGAAGGGCTCACCACCACGGCGCATGTCGTTCATGACCATGTGGAACTGCATGGCAGAAATCTCGGCAAAGTGCGGCGGCTCCACCTCTTCCACCGTGTAGCCTGCGGCCTCTAGCCATTTGGCGGCTTGGTCCACTGCGGCGCTGGCCGTGGGGTCTACGGGCGAATGCGACCAGCTGCGGAAGATGGCCACGCGCGTGGGCTCGCGGCTGTCGGTGTAGTCGAGCGGTGCGGGCACCCATTGCGGATCCAGCGGCGTGCCTCTGGACATGACCTGCAAGGCCAAACGGGCATCGGCCACGGTGCGGGTGAGTGGGCCTTGCACCGACATTTGCTGGTTGCTGATGATGCGGTTGGGGGCGCTGGCTTTGTAGGACGGCACGCGGCCCACGGTGGTGCGCAGGCCCACCACGCCACAAGCCCAAGCGGGGTAACGGATGGAGCCGCCGTAGTCGTTGCCGTGCGCAATGGCGCCCATGCCCATGGCCGTGGCAGACGCTGCGCCGCCACTCGACCCACCGGGGGTCACGCCTGCGTCAAAGGGGTTGAGCGTGCGGCCATGAAAAGCGTTGTCGGTGAACCAGCGCAGCGAGAACGCGGGCGCGTTGTTGCGGCCCACGATGATTGCACCGGCTTCGCGCATGGACTGCACCAGCGGTGAGTCGGTGGCGGCGATGTTGTCCTTGAAGGCGGCCACACCGTCGGTGGTGGCTTGGCCTTGCACGTCGATGTTGACCTTGATGGTCACGGGCACGCCGTGCAGCGCGCCCAGTGTGTCGCCCCGTGCTTGGGCGGCGTCGGCGGCGTCAGCCGCTTGCAGGGCCAAGTCGGGCGTGACCGAGGCCAGCGCGTTGACCTGTGGGTTGGCCACGGCGATGCGGGCCAGCACGCTTTCGGTGGCGGCGCGTGCGGTGGTGTCGCGGCGGGCGATGCGGCCGGCCAGTTCGGTGGCGCTCAGTTGCCAGAGTTCAGTGTTCATGGGTGGGGTCCTAAAAAGGGGTAGGTGCAAATCGGAGCATCGCGCGCAGGGTGCGGCTCCTACAAGGAAGTCCGGCTCGGGTGCAGGTGGCACGGATCACAGGCTGGGCTGGGCGTTGACACGGCTTGTGCGCGGGAATGTTGTAGGAGCAGCACCCCGTGCGCGATGGCTTGCGGAGTGCCGAAACCTTTTTTGTCGCCCAGCGCCACGTCAACTCACCTTGGCGCATCTCAATCCTTCAAAAAGCGCTGCGTCAGCAGCGCCCAGAAGGCCGCGCCCACGGGCAGGATGTCGTCATTGAAGTCGTAGCCGGGGTTGTGCACCATGCAGGCGTGGGCAGCCTCGACGCCACCTTGGCCGTCGTCCGCACCGTTGCCAATCATCAGGTAGCTGCCAGGGCAGTGCTCCAGCATGAAGGCGAAGTCTTCGCTGCCCGTGAGCGGGCGGCCTTGGCGGGTGACGCGCTCGGCCCCCAGCAGTTCGGTGCCCACTTGGCGTGCCAGTTCGGTCTCGGCTGCGGTGTTGACCAGCACGGGGTAGTCGCGTTTGTAATCGATGTGGGCCTGCACGCCCAAGCTGGCCGCTTGCGCCGTCACCAGCGTGGTGATGCGCTCTTGCAGCAGGTCACGCACCTCGCGGTCCAGGGAGCGAACGCTCAGCTCCAGTCGGGCCGAATTCGGGATCACGTTGTTGGCTTGGCCCGCCACGAGTGCGCCCACGGTGATCACCGCTGTGTGCTGTGGGTCCACATTGCGCGAGACGATGGTCTGCAGCGCCATGACGAT
>JAHECM010000046.1:0-3167 GCA_024641725.1 Limnohabitans sp.
GGGTGGGCAAATGTGCCCACATGGCCCGCAGGCCTTGCGGCCCGTCGGTGGCAGCGGCAGGCCAGCCCAGCAGCGCAACAGGGGCGGCGCACAGCTCGGCCAGGGCCAAACAGGTGTGGCCACGCCCTTCCATGTGGGCCAGCAAAGCCGCCGCCACCAAAAGCGCGGGGGGGGCTTGCGGCTGCAAGCGCAGCACTTGTGCGGCCAGTGCGCTGTCCAGGCGGCGCAGCCAGCCCAGCTCGGTCCACAGGTTCAGCCATTGCAGGGTTTGCTGGGCGCTCAGGCTTTGGGCGGGCAAGTCGGTGAGCCAGTCCATTTGGCGGGCCGACGGTGCAGCCTCGCGAGGGATTTTTTGCCAAGTCATGCCAGGGCCTCCGCGTTCAACATGGCATCCAAACCGTCCATCAAGGCCAGCGGCGCAGGCAAGGTGCAGCAGCCGCCCGCTGGCCCGTCGATGCCGCGCAAAAACAAATACACCGCACCGCCCAGGTGCTGCGCCGGGTCGTAGCGTTCGCCCAGCCGGGCGCGCAACAGGCGGTGCAGCGCCAGCATGTACAGCGCGGCTTGCACTTCGTAGCGGTGGTGGGCCATGGCCTGCGCCAGGGCGGGTTCGGTGTAGGCCGCGTCGTCTGGCCCCAGGTGGTTGGACTTGTAGTCGAGCACCCAATAGCGCCCGCCATGCTCGAACACCAAGTCGGCAAAGCCCATGAGCATGCCGTGCAGTTGCGCGTCGGGCAGTTGCGGGCGGGCCACGCCTGGCAGCAAGTGGGTGCGGCACAGCGCGTCCACCTCGCGGGCATTCAGGCGTTCGGCGGGCAGCCAAAACTCCATCTCGGGCAGCAGTGTGTGCAGGGCCTGGAGTGGCACGTCGGGGCCCTGCAGGGGTTGCGCCACCACACGGCTGAGCCACTGCACCAAGTCGTCGGCATGGGCTGGGTAGCTGGAGGCCTCGCAGCGTTGGCGCAGACGCTTGGCACGGGCCTCGTCCAGCGCAAAACGGTCGCCGGCCAGCCATTCGAGTTGGTCGTGCAAAAAGTTGCCCGCCGTGGGGCCTTTGGCAAAGCCATGCCAGACGGCCATGGCGCCCTTGGGGACTGCGGCTGCGGCTGCGGCTGTAGCTGCGGGCAGGGCCTGCGCGTCCACAGGCGGCTCGTCGTCGGCCGGGCGCGGCGTGGCCATGTGCAGCACCGTTTGCGAAGACAGGTCACGCGTCAGGCGCGAGAAGCTCGCGATCGTCCACGACTTGTCGATGCGGGCGGTGCAACTCAACGCCTGCCGCAGTTCGGTGCTGCGGACAGGCCGCAGCCAGACGGTGAGCGGCAGCGCTTCGCTTGCGGGCACCAGTTGCACCGACAAGCGCTGTGCTTGGGCATTGGTTTCCAACGCTTGCAGCTTGGGTAACCAGACCGCCTCATCGATGGCAGCTCCGCCCCCCAACAAATGGCCTGCGGCGCTGTGGTGGTTCACACAGCTTTTGCCCGACCCCCGCGTGACCGCGCTCCAGCCCACCCACAGCGCATGCCGTGCGCGGGTGAGCGCCACGTACCACAGGCGCAAGTCTTCACGCAGGCGGTCGTGATCGGCCGTCTCGGTGTCGTTCGTGTCAAAGTCCAAAGTCCAGTGCCGCTCGCCCTCCCCGTCGTCCAGTTGCAAGACCGGGGTTTTGTGCGCTTGCATCCTGCGGTGGCTGTGCGCAAAAGGCAAGCACACCAGCGGGTACTCCAGCCCCTTGCTTTTGTGGATGGTGATGACTTTGACCAGGTCTTCATCGCTTTCGAGGCGCACGGTTTGCTCTTCGCTGTCGCTGGCGGTGCCCGCCTGGGCCTCTTCGATCTGCTGGGCCAGCCAGCGGATCAGGGCCTGCTCGCCGTCGAGCTGGCTGCTGGCGTTTTGCAGCAGTTCGGCCAAGTGCAGCACGTTGGTCAGGCGTCGCTCGCCATCGGGCTGGCCACGCCAGCGCCCGGCCAGTTGCAGCACATGCAGCGACTGGCGCAGCATGGCCAACACGCCTTGGTTTTGCCAGCTTTGGTGCAGCTCGCGCATCTGTTCGGCGCGCTGGTCCAGCAGCTCGTCTTGGGTGGCCAGGTCGTACAGCTCGGCGATGGACAGTCCCACCGTGCGCGTGCCCAAGGCGGCGCGCACGCGGCGCATGTTTTGCGGCTCGGCCACGCCGCGCAGCCACAGGCACAGGTCGGCCGCTTCGTCGCTGTCAAAGACCGAGTCGCGGTCAGACAGGTACACCGAGGCCACGCCCCGCAGCCGCAGCGCGTCGCGCACGGCTTTGGCTTCTTTGCCGGTGCGCACCAGCACGGCAATGTCTTTGGGTTGCAGCGGGGTGTCGCCCTTGGCCTTATCGGCAAATCGCGCTTGCGGGTCAGTCAACCAGGCCACGATGTGCTCCGCGCACAGGGCCGATTGGCGGTCCAGAGCGTCGCGGCTGCTGCGCAGGGTGGCGTCGTGCACCACCGTGAGGGCGGTGGCCGGGCCACTGCTGAGGGTGAAGACTTCGCCCCGGCCTTGGGCTTGCACGGGCTGAAAGGGCAGCGGATCGTCGTCGCCCACGCGGTAGCCAAAAGCGTCCTGCGCCATCGAAAACCAGCGGTTGACCACATCGACCACGGCCTGAGTGGACCGGAAGTTGGTGCCCAGCACATGGTGGCGGCCCGCCGTGGCGCGGCGCGCGGCCAAGTAGCTTTGGATGTCCGCGCCCCTGAAACCATAAATGGATTGTTTGGGGTCACCGATCAAAAACAGCGCCGTGTCTTGTCGGTTGTCGGCGCTGCGGTAGATGCGGTCAAAGATGCGGAACTGCAGCGGCGAGGTGTCTTGGAATTCGTCGATCATGGCCACCGGAAACTGCTCGCGCAGGCGTTGCGCCAAGCGCTCGCCCGAGTCCGGATCGGCCAGCGCCACATCCAGGCGCTGCAGCATGTCGGCAAAGCCAAACTGGCCGCTGCGGCGTTTGAGTTCGGCCATGCGTTGCAGCACATGGCTGCGGGCGTGCAAACGGGCGGCGTGTGCCGGGTCAGGCAGGGCCAGCAAGTCCGCTTGCAGCTGGGCAAAGGCTTGGCTTTCGGGCGGCAGTTGGGCCGGGGCTTCACCGGGCTTGCGGCATTCGAGCAGGCCGTCGGGGGTGAAGCGGGTCCAGCCGGTTTTCATGGCTGTTT
>JAHECM010000046.1:3267-6146 GCA_024641725.1 Limnohabitans sp.
TTGGCCGTGGCCCAGCACCAGACGCAGGTACAGCGCGGCAATCGTCCAGGTCTTGCCCGTGCCCGCGCTCGCCTCGATCAGGTGGCTGCCGCGCAGTGGGAAGCTGTGGGCAATGAGTGGCTGTGCGGCGCTCATGCATCCTCCCCTTCTTCTTCGTCATCGGGCGTATCGGCCAGGACTTCAACTTCAGCCCCATCAGCCCAATCTTGGAGGGGCGCATAGACCGCCTGTGCCAGCCGATCGAGTGCACGCGTGTCCAGCACGTCTTGCAGCGTCGGGTAGGTGCGGGCCAGGGCTGGGTCTTTGTCTTTTTCTGCGCTCTTGAAGTCACTGCCTTCATAGGCGTCGGCCAGAGCGTTGGTGTTTTTTTTATCCTTGAGCCACTGCAAGGCCACGCCGGGCGGCAAGGGCAGAGGCCAGCGCATGCCCTCGGCCCAGGTGGCCAGCAGGGTCTGCAACTGGACACGGGCGAGCTCAGCGTCTTGCGGGGGAACACGCACCACAGCGTTGCGCCCCACCACCACACAGCGCAGTGAATGCCCCATGGCGGCAGCGGCCAGCGATTGCAACCAGATGTCCATGAGTTTTTCAGGCACTGCTGTGGCCTTGCCCGCTTTAGAAATGCTGACCAGCTTGTTGGCGCGCAGGCTCAAAAGCAGGTGCCCACCCTCGCCTGCCAGCACACCGCCCAGCGCATCCTGCAAACCAACATTCGGGTGCGCCTGGTCGACCAACACGCGCTCGGCCATGTTGGGATACGCCTCGCGCTCGTGCAGCGCAGCGCTCAGTTGGGTTTGCAAGATGTGGCTGAGTTTTTGCGCTTCGAGCGTGCCCACACTCGCCAGCGGCAAAGCCCCAGCCTGGCGCAAGTGGCGCACCACGCCTTGCACATGGGCGGGCACCGCTTGGGCACGCAGGTCGGCGGGCACATGTTGCAACTCGTGGTCAAGCAATTGGTACAGGTCCAGCCCGGCCAAGCCAAACAGCTCCTCGTCGTGCAGCGCGCTGCGCTCGTCCTCCAAATGCACTTGCAACCGCTCTCGGAAGAACGCGCCCACGGGCTTGCGCAAAAAGCGGGCGAGTTGGGCCAGGGTGATGACGGGGGTCTGGTCGTTGGCTGCGGTCAAGGGCGGCACGAGCTTAGGGCTACTCTGCGCAGTTCTGGGCGAGGATCGCAGCGGGGCCGCTGCTCCTGACGAGCTCTGCGTGGGAGCGGCGCCCTCGCCGCGAGGGATGGCCTGCGCAGCACGCCACTCTTTGGCATACGTTTGCAGGGCGCTGCCTGCTTCAAAATAAGCGCGGCCAAAGGGTTGCAGCGGGTGCACGGTGGTCAGGCGCTTGGCGCTGCCTTGGCCCCAGAGCAGGTCGATTTCGTCGCGCAGCTGCGACACCAAGACCGAGGGCGGTTGCTCGCTGTTGTCGCGCACGCTGTGCCCGCTCCAGCTGACGTAGAGCACTTGCCGCGCCGACAGCAACGCTTCGAGCATGAGTTGGCGGTCGTCGTCTCGGCGCGATCGGTCGCCGGGGCGCGCCATGCCGCGCAGCCCCATCAGGTCGAAGTCGGCACGCGGGCTGCGGCGCGGGTAGTCGCCGTCGTTCATGCCCAGCAGGCACACCGCTTGGAAGGGGATTGCGCGCATGGGCATGAGCGTGCAAAAGGTCACGCCACCGGCCCGAAAGCGCTGCTCCAGCCGGGGCGTTTTGAGGGCCTCCAGCCACGCCGAACGGGCCACGTCCAGCGGCACCGCTTCGGCAAAGCCAGCGGACTGGCAGGCTTGCAGCCACTCTGTCAGGGCTTGCTCCAGCGCACTCAGGGCGAGGCGATCGTTGTCATCGCGCGGCTTGAACATGGCCGCCAGCAAGGCCCGCCCCCGCTCGGCCCACTGCGCGGGCGTGGCCGCTTGGCTGCAGGTTTGCCACCAGTCGATCAGCGCTTGCAGCAGGTGCGCCAAAGACCCGGCCAGCTCGGCGTCAAGCCCGCCGACTTCGGCATAAGGCGCGATGCCGTCCGCAGCGCCGGCCTCATCGCTGTGCCAGCCGTTGGCCACAGGGTCGGCCCCACAGGCGTAACCCATGAGCATGCGCTGCACACCCAGCAAGGCGGCATTGTCTTGGCCACACACCGCCAGGCCCAAGCCCGCGCGGTGCTCGGCCGACAGGCCCCAACGGATGCCCGAGCCGGCCATCCATCGCGTCAGGGTGGGCAGGCCTTCGGCTTTCAGGCCAAAGCGGGCGGCCAGCGCGGGCACTTCGAGCAAATCGACCAGCTCGCTCATGCGAGCGCGTTGCTGCGGCAAGGCCAACAACCATTCGAGCGCGTGGATCAGCGGGCTGATGGCTTCGGCCCCCAGGTCCGCAATGTCGTAGGGAATGAAGCGCGCATCGCTGCGTTTGTGTTGGCCAAACACCGCGCGGATGGCGGGGGCCAAGGTGGCGATGTCGGGCACCATGACCACCACGTCGCGCGGCGACAGCGGGGCACCACCGGGCGGCGTGTGGAACCACTGCAGCAGCTGGTCGTGCAGCACCTCCAGCTCGCGCACCGGGCTGTGCGCCACGGCAAAGTGCACCGAATCATCTGAGGGCGCCAAGGGCGTGGCCGGGTGTTCGGCGTTGGACGGCTCCAGGTCGCGGATGCGGCGCTGCAGCTGGGTCAGCAATCGCTGGGGGTCTTGGTCTGGGCTGTCTTCAAAAAAGTCCAGCCTTGGCCACTGCGTGAGTTGCTGCGCGGCTTGCAGGTCGTCAAAGGCGTCCAGCTGGCGGATGAAGTCGCGCCCCTGCCGGCCCCAAGCGGCCAGCAGCGTGGGGGCGTGCAAGTGCATCTCGGCCAAGTTGACACCCGACAAAGGGCTTCGCTTGTCGCTTTGTCTTTGGTAGTG
>JAHECM010000047.1 GCA_024641725.1 Limnohabitans sp.
GCGACTGGTCATCTCCAGGGTCTCGTGCGAGACCGTTTCTTGGCGCAGCGTCACGGCGTCGAGCAGATCCACCTGCGGCAGCTTGCTGTCAGGCAACTCGTTGAACAGCGGTTTTTGCTTTTCTTTGGCCACGCGCTCACTGCGCGGCACGTCCACTACCGGCATTTCGATCACGCGTTGGGGCACAGCAGGCGGGGGCACCGGCATGGGGGCCAACGCCATCTGGCCCTCAGGGCCCAAAGGCTCGACCATGGGCGCCTCCTCCATGTCCCATTGCGGCTCGATGGGCTGGTTCACTTGGCTTTGCTCGCGTTCGCGCAAAGCCTGCTGCCCCATGGCGAAGTCTTCCTCGATCTCACGCTGAACGTGGCGCGAACGGATCAAACCGTCAATGCGGCCGCCAATCGACTCGGCCAACTCGCCCCAAGAAAAGCGAAACACAGAGGACACCCCCAACACCAGCCCCACAATGGCCGCCAAAGCTGAACCGGTGAAGCCGAGCCAATGCATGAACTGAAGTCCCACCAAATAGCCCAGCACGCCGCCGCTGTAGCCGGGCAGGTGGTTTTCTAGGCGATACAGCCTGGCCCATTCCAAACTGGTGCTGGACACCAACAGCAAGACCAAACCCAACCAAAAAAACCATGCTTGAAAGCGTGCAGGCTCCAGTTCGTCTGTCTCGGCTGGACCATGCAACCAACGGCCAAAGCCCAAAAACCAAGTTTGCAAACCCACGGCCCAACACCACCAAACCGAGTAGCCCAACAAAAAATAGACGATATCGGCCAACCAAGCGCCCAAGCGCCCCGCCCAGTTGTGCACCTGTGGCGCGGTGCCAGACGTGGACCAAGCCGGATCGCTGCCGTGGTAACTGGCCAAGGCCACAAACACCAAGACCAGACAGGCTGCGCCTAAAAACAGGCTGAACTCGAGCGCAAAACGCCCCCAAAAGTTGCGGGGCTGCGTGTGCACCACGGTGGGCTGCAGCGAAGGATTCAAGGTATGCAGGGAATAGCTCATGTTCGGAGGTGGAGCTTACCCGATCAGCGGGGCGAGTAGACCGTGCGCAGACCCGGCTTTGGTCAGTTTCTTACAATCAGACCTGAATGGATCCACAAGGATCTCCGACAACCCGCCCGGACACCCCATGACTGCCCCCACACAACACGCCAAAGTTCTCATTCTCGGCTCCGGCCCAGCCGGCTACACCGCCGCCGTGTACGCGGCCCGCGCCAACCTCAAGCCCTTGTTGATCACTGGCATGGCCCAAGGCGGCCAGTTGATGACCACCACCGAAGTGGACAACTGGCCCGCCGATGTCCATGGCGTGCAAGGCCCCGAATTGATGCAGCGCTTTCAAGCGCACGCTGAGCGCTTCAACACCGAGATCGTTTTTGACCACATCCACACCGTGAAACTGGACCAGCGCCCCTTCACGTTGACCGGCGACAGCGGCACTTACACCTGTGACTCGCTCATCATCGCCACCGGCGCTTCGGCCAAATACCTGGGCCTGCCCTCTGAAACCGCCTTCATGGGCCGGGGTGTGAGCGGCTGCGCCACTTGCGACGGCTTTTTCTACCGCGAGCAACTGTGCTGCGTGGTCGGCGGTGGCAACACCGCCGTTGAAGAAGCGCTGTACCTGTCCAACATCGCCAGCAAGGTGTACCTGATCCACCGCCGCGACAAGTTCAAGGCCGAGCCCATTTTGGTGGACAAGCTGATGGACAAAGTCGCCGCTGGCAAGATCGTGCTCAAAACCTTCCAAACCCTGGAAGAAGTGCTGGGCGACGAAACCGGCGTGACCGGCGTGCGTTTGAAAAGCACCCAAAACGGCAGCGTCGAAGATGTGGCGCTCCAAGGCTGTTTCATTGCCATTGGCCATGCCCCCAACACCGACATCTTCCAAGGTCAGCTCGAACTGGAGAATGGCTACATCGTGACCCAAGGCGGACTCAAAGGCTTTGCCACCCAAACCTCTGTGCCCGGCGTGTTTGCCGCAGGCGATGTGCAAGACCATGTTTACCGCCAAGCCATCACCAGCGCAGGCACAGGCTGCATGGCCGCGTTGGACGCACAACGCTTCTTGGAACAATATCAGGACTGATTTCTGGTTATAATTCAAAGCTTTGCTGGATCTGCCCCGCCTTCTCGACGGGGATCACAGAACCAGCGATCTGGGATACCGCCACCCATCTTGGCGAGGTGAGGCTGGATCGCCAGAGTCGTGCAAATCTGCAGGGCTCCATCGGCACCGGCTGTTTTAAAAAGTATCGGAGTGTCCTCATGGCACGCGTTTGCGAAGTAACGGGCAAAGGCCCAATGACAGGGAACAACGTTTCCCACGCCAACAACAAAACCAAGCGCCGGTTCCTGCCGAACCTGCAATACCGTCGTTTCTGGGTTGAAACAGAAAACCGTTGGGTGCGTCTTCGCGTTTCCAGCGCTGCTCTGCGCCTGATCGACAAAAACGGCATCGATGCCGTGCTCGCAGACCTGCGCGCACGCGGTCAAGCCTAAACCCTGACTTATAGGAGCTGCACATCATGGCAAGCAAAGGCGGACGCGAAAAAATCAAGCTGGAATCCACAGCTGGTACTGGTCATTTCTACACGACCAGCAAAAACAAGAAAACCATGCCCGAGAAAATGGCGATCATGAAATTTGATCCCAAGGCTCGCAAGCACGTTGAGTACAAGGAAATCAAGCTGAAGTAATTCAGCCTGACCCACAAAAAAAGCCGCTGAATCAGCGGCTTTTTTGTTGTCTATGGTCCCCGTCGTGTGGTCACCTCGGTTGAGCGGTCAAGCGGTCAAGCAGTCAAGCGGTCAAATTGCTGGCCTGCCCACTTGGGCGCAGGCACCCACCGCCTTTCGGTCCAAACCCGAGGGTCAGGCCACCGCCACCCGCACAGCCCGCAACTTGACGGAGAAATCTCGCAGCGCAGCGATGCCGCTTTCTTCGGCCCGTCGGCACCAGGCTTGCAAATCTGCCGCGAGCTGTTCACGCGAGTGCGAAGTGTTGAGCCAAATTTGCGCAAGCTCTTCGCGCATCTGCACCATTTTGTCCAGCACCGGGCTGGCAGCGCGGGCTTGGCTGAGTTGGGCGAGTGCCGCCACGGGCACTTTGGCCGTGTCACGGTGCAACCAGCGTTTGGCCGCCTGCAACGTGCCCGGATCGATGGCGAGTTTGCTGGCCTCTTGCTGCATCACAGCGCGCACATTGCGGGCATAGCTGGCCATCACTTCGTAGCGGTTGGCGATCAAGGCTTCCAGCGTTTTTTCGTCGGCCACAGGGCGCACATCGCCATACGCCAGTCGCGGGGGGGTTTTCTTGACCGACGCCAAGCCAAGCGCTTGCATGATCGTGATGTACATCCACCCGATGTCAAACTCGTAGGGCTTGACCGACAACTTGGCCGAGGTCGGGTAAGTGTGGTGGTTGTTGTGCAACTCTTCACCACCGATCAGGATGCCCCAAGGCGAGATGTTGGTGCTGGCGTCTTGCGCCTCAAAGTTGCGGTAGCCCCACCAGTGGCCAATGCCGTTGATGATGCCGGCTGCCGTGACTGGAATCCACATCATCTGCACGGCCCAGACCGACAGGCCCAAGAAGCCAAACAAAGCCACGTCGATGATCAGCATCAAGGCCACACCCCAAGCCGAGCGCGGGGTGTACACATGGCGCTCAAGCCAGTCGGTGGGCGTGTTGTGGCCGTAACGGCTCAATGTTTCTTTGTTCTTGGCTTCGGCGCGGTACAACTCGGCGCCGGTCCAAAACACGGTCTTGATGCCAAAAATCACCGGGCTGTGCGGATCGCCCTCTCGCTCGCATTTGGCGTGGTGCTTGCGGTGGATCGCGGTCCACTCCTTGGTCACCTGAGCAGTGGTCAGCCACAACCAAAAACGGAAAAAATGCGCTGCAACCGGGTGCAGATCCAATGCACGGTGCGCAGAGTGGCGGTGCAGATAAATGGTGACGCTGGCGATGGTGATGTGGGTCATGCCCAAAGTGATCAGCAGCACTTGCCACCAGGCCAAGTCCAACAAACCGTGGCCCATCCAGTTCAGCAAAGCGTCCAAAAACGCCCAATCAGGCAACAACATGAATCTATCTTTCATTAACGCCTTTTGCAGGCAACCCTTGATTTTAAGTTTTTCACCCGAAAAAAGACAGTATTTTCGAGTTCAAGACATCAAAACAAGAACCTAGGAATTCACTTTCGAACCCACACTGCGGCAAAAAAACCATCTGTGCCATGGCGATGAGGCCACAAGCGCAGGTATTCACCGCCCTCGGTGCACAAACCCGCTGCACCGTCAACCTTGAGCTGCTCCAGCGTTTGCGCCGCGTTCAAGGGCACGAAGTCGGGATGCGCTTGGCTGAACGCCTGCGCAATCTGCTCATTCTCCTGAGGCAGCACGCTGCAAGTGGCGTAAACCAAGCGCCCGCCAGACTTGACCAAGCGCGCCGCGCTGGCCAGGATGGCCGTCTGCTTGTCCACCAGCTCGGCCACGCCTTTTTCAGTTTGACGCCACTTGAGGTCGGGATTGCGGCGCAAAGTGCCCAAGCCCGAGCAGGGGGCATCGACCAGCACGCGATCGATTTTGCCTGCCAAGCGCTTGATGCGGTCGTCTCGCTCGTGCGCAATGGCTGCCGGATGCACGTTGGACAGGCCGCTGCGGGCCAAACGGGGCTTGAGGGCGTCCAAGCGGTGCGCCGACACATCAAAAGCGTACAAGCGACCGGTGCTGCGCATGGCCGCACCCAGCGCCAACGTCTTGCCGCCCGCGCCTGCACAAAAGTCCACCACCATCTCGCCCCGGTGGGCATCGACCAACAAAGACAGCAACTGAGAGCCTTCGTCTTGCACTTCGATGGCCCCCCGGGTGAACGCCTCGGTGCGTTGCAACGCCGGTTTGCCTTGCAGGCGCAAGCCCCAAGGCGAGTAAGGCGTGGCTTCGCAGGGGATACCCGCCTTGGCCAGCTCTTTTTGAACCTCGGAGCGCTTGGCCACAAAGGTGTTCACACGCAGGTCCAGCGGGGCCACGTCTTGCAGGTTTTGCGCCAGGGCCCAAAAGTCTTCGCCCAATTGGGCTTGCAGCGCCTGGGCCATCCATTCGGGCAGGTTGTGTCGGTGCGGGGCCAGCAGGTCACCGGGCTGAATGCGGTCACACGCCTGCAGCCAGTTTTTTTCGGTGTCGTTGAGTGCGCCGTACAAAAAGTCGCGTGGCCCGGCAAAGCCCAAAATGGCCAGCTTGCGCTCCTTGGCGCCACTGCCTGAGCGAGCCAGCTGCTCGAACAGCAGCTTTTTGCGCAGCACGGCAAAGGCGGTCTCCGCCAGTGTGGCGCGCTCACGCGGGCCCAGCGAGCGGTGTTCGCGGAAATAACGGGAGACCACCGCGTCGGCGGGATGTTCGAACTGAAGACAAAGCCTGACCAGGTCGGCGCAGGTGTCCAAAAGGGCTTTAGGATGCATGGCCCTATTGTCCCACCCCCAAGCCCTGCTTTTTGCACGGCTTCTTGCACGGATTTCTGCCCTGCTTTTTCGGCTGCCTTTTTTGGCTGCTTTGTGACCTGACCCCGCCATGACCGACAACGACCTGCCCCCCATGATTGAAACGCCCCCCGGCCTGTACCGCCACTACAAAGGCGGGATGTACCGGGTGCTGGGCACCGTTCGACACAGCGAAACCTTGGCCCCCATGACGCTGTACCAAGCGCTTTATGGTCAACAAGGCCTGTGGGTGAGGCCCGCAGGCATGTTTGGCGAGACCGTTGTTTTCGAAGGGATCGAGCAAGCCCGGTTCATGCGAGCGGGGGATTGAGCGACTTCAAAAACGCCGCCACCGCTTGGGGGTAAATCAGGTGCTCTTGCGTGAGCACACGGGCGGCCAGCGTCTTGGCCACATCGCCGTCCAGCACAGGCACCACGGCTTGAGCCAAGATGGCGCCGTGGTCCAACTCTGCCGTGACCTGGTGCACGGTGGCCCCGGCAAAACGGCAACCCGTCTCAAGGGCACGCTGGTGGGTGTTCAAGCCGGTGAAGGCGGGCAGCAAAGACGGGTGGATGTTGAGCAAGCGCCCGGCGTAATGCGCCACAAACCCTGGCGTCAAAATGCGCATGAAGCCCGCCAGCACCA
>JAHECM010000052.1 GCA_024641725.1 Limnohabitans sp.
GAGCGACTACGAATACCAGCAGCGCAACGAGACGCAGGAAATCTTCATCCCTGTGGCCGAGCGTTTGGGCAACGAGGTGTTCGAGTTCAGCAACGTGAGCAAGTCTTTTGGTGACCGCTTGCTGATCGACAACCTGAGCTTCAAGGTGCCAGCGGGTGCCATTGTCGGCATCATCGGCCCCAACGGCGCGGGTAAATCGACGCTGTTCAAGCTGATTTCAGGCAAAGAGCAACCCGACAGCGGCGAAGTCAAGATCGGCCAGACCGTCAAGATGGCCTTTGTGGACCAGAACCGCGACGACCTGGACAACAACAAAACCGTGTGGGAAGACGTCTCGGGCGGCCTGGACATCATCAACGTCGGCAAGTTCCAGATGGCCAGCCGTGCGTATTGCGGCCGCTTCAACTTCAACGGGGGCGACCAGCAAAAGAAGGTCGGCATGCTCTCGGGCGGTGAGCGTGGTCGTTTGCACCTGGCCAAAACCCTGATCGAAGGCGGCAACGTGTTGCTGCTGGACGAGCCATCGAACGACTTGGACGTGGAAACCTTGCGAGCCCTGGAAGACGCGCTGCTCGAGTTCGCCGGTTCGGTCATGGTCATCAGCCACGACCGCTGGTTCCTGGACCGCATTGCCACCCACATCTTGGCCGCCGAAGGCGACAGCCAGTGGGTGTTCTTTGACGGCAACTACCAAGAGTACGAAGCCGACAAGAAAAAGCGCCTGGGCGAAGAGGGTGCCAAGCCCAAGCGCGTGCGCTTCAAGGCTTTGAAGTAATCCACAGCTTTGCACAACACAACGGGCCCTTCGGGGCCCGTTGTCATGGGCGCTGCCTCACCTGCAGCGTGCCGCCCATCAGGCTTGTTGACTCAGTTTGATGTGGGCTTTGTCGGCCCACAGTTGCAGGTTGTCGAGCAGCCCTTTTTGGCTGAAGGAGCAACTCTCCTCGCTGAACAAGGCGCTGGCCTCCATCCGGTCGAGCAGGTCGCCCAGCACCAGGGCAAATTTGTCGGGCAGGGGCAGCAGGGGGCCGTCGGTTCGCCACTGTTGGATCAGGGTGCTTTGCGGCACGCTGCCTTGCACACAGGCGGTGAGGGTGGCGGTCATCCGGTTGAGGGTCTCGAGTGCGGTCTGGTGGGTCATGGTCTGAGCGATGTTCTGGACACTTTGCGGCGCTGTGGGCGAGCCGGGCTGCGTTTCACGGCGACAATCATGCCCCATGAAAGCCAAATCCCTCAAACCCATGCGCCTGGAAGACATTTTGTTCAGCCAGGGTTTTGGCACGCGCCGTGTTTGCGCGGGCTTGATCCAGCAAGGCCATGTCACCGTGAATGGCGAAGTTCAGACCGATTCGGGCGAGTTTTATGCGCCCGAGGGCCTGCAGTTCACGGTGCAAGGCGCTGACTGGGCCTTCCACGAAAAAGCCTATGTGCTGCTGCACAAGCCGGCGGGCACCGAGTGCTCGCAAAAGCCGTCCACCTGGCCCAGCATCTACACGCTGCTGCCCGCGCCGCTGCGCCAACGCCCGCAAAAGGCCGCTGTGCAAGGCGTGCAGGCGGTGGGGCGGCTGGACCAAGACACCACGGGCTTGCTGCTGCTGACCGACGACGGCATTTTTATTCACCGCATGAGCTCGCCCAAGCACCATGTGCCCAAGGTTTACGAGGTCACGACCAAACACCCCATCACGCCCGAGATGGTGGCGCAGCTGCTGTCTGGGGTGGTGCTGGACGATGACCCCAAACCCGTCAAAGCGGCGGCTTGCGAGGCCGTGGGCGAGCTGCACTTGCGCTTGACCCTGACCGAGGGCAAGTACCACCAAGTCAAGCGCATGTTGGCGGCGGTGGGCAACCGGGTGGAGGGTTTGCACCGTTCCCAAATCGGCGCTTTGGTGCTGGCCGATCTGGCCCCGGGGCAGTGGCGGTTTTTGACCGCAGAAGATTTGGCACTGCTCAAGCCCTGAGCGGCGAATGGCCCGGGTTCAGAACAGCAGGAGCCGCACCCTGTGCGCGATTTTTTGTCGACACCAGGCATCGCGCACGGGGTGCGGCTCCTACAAATGCGCATCGTGCTAAGGGTGCGGCGTTTACAGGGTTTGCGTGAACTGGTCGATTGCGCTGGCCACGGCGTTGGGCTGGTCGCGGTGGGGGGAGTGGCCGCAGTCGGCGAGTTTGACCAGGCGGGTGTGTGGCACGCGGGCGGCGATCTCGTCGATTTGCGCCATCGTGCCGTAGGGGTCGTCTTCGCCCTGGATGGCCAGCAGCGGGGCGCTGATGCCCGGCAGTTCGGGCCGGATGTCGTAGTTGCGAAACGCGGGGCTGAGCCAGACGTCGTTCCATTGCCAAAAGGCGCAGTCCACATCGGCATGGAACGGGGCCAGGCGCTGGCGCAGGGGCCCATGCTCAAAAGCCTCTCGGGCGGCGGTGATGGCTTGCACCGAGATGTCTTCCACCACCACATGCGGTGCCATGACGATGCAGCCGGCCACAGGGTGCTGGCTGGCGTGTAAGAGGGCGATGGTGCCGCCGTCCGAGTGGCCCAGCAGCACCGGGCGGTGGATGCCGCACTGGCGCAGCAACTCGGGCAAGACCACCCGCGCTTCGTGGTGCATGTAGTCCGGCTGCAATCGCCCTTGCCTTGGGCCGCCTCTGCCGTCCACAACGTCCCCGCTGTCCACGGTTCGGGGGGCGCCGCGCACATCCGGGCGGGGGTCAGACTGGCCATAGCCCTGGCGCGAATACACCAGCCCGGGCAGGCCCAAGCGCTGGCACAGCTGGGCGGGCCAGTCGCGCCACAGGGCCACACTGCCCAAACCCTCGTGCAAAAACACCAGGGTGGGGCGCGTGGCCGGGCCTGCAATGGCTTGAACTTCAAGCGCGGCGTCGAAAACGCGCAAAAGTCGTGGCGGGCTGATGTCCATCAAATGTCCTGTCGAATGTCGGTGTGCTGGGCCGATTACACTTGAACGTGTTTGAGAAAGCCCTGTCAGTGACTGTTTTTAACCGTATTTTCTGCCGCATTGCCCTGCCTTTGAGCTTGCTGATGGCTGCCCCAGTCTGGGCCGCCATGGTCAACCCGGTGTTTGTTTTGAATTCGCTGAGCGGCAACGTCAGCGTCATCGATCCGGTGAGTTGGACCGAAAAAAACCGCATCACCACCGGCAAAGAGCCGCACCACCTCTACCTCACACCCGACGAAAAGTCGGTGATCGTCGCCAATGCCCTGAGCGATTCGCTGACCTTCATTGACCCCCGCACGGCGCAGGTGCAGCGGGTGGTGCCGGGCATCATGGACCCCTACCAACTGCGCTTTTCGCCCGACATGAAGTGGTTTGTCACGGCGGCCAATCGGCTCAACCACATTGACATTTACCGATGGGACGGCCAGACCCCCACCTTGGCCAAGCGGATTGCCACCGGCAAAACCCCCAGCCACCTGTGGATCGACAGCAAAAGCACCACGGTGTGGTCGTCGATCCAAGACGGCGACGAGCTGATCTCCATCGACTTGGCCACGCAAACTGTCAAATCGCGCACGCCCACGGGGACCATGCCCGCAGACGTGTTTGGCACGCCCGACGACAAAACGCTGCTGGTGGGCATGACCGGTGGCACAGGGGTGGAGATTTACGACATCTCGGGCGCACAACCGCGCCTCGTCAAAATGCTGCCCACGGGCAAAGGCGCGCACGCGTTTCGCGCTTTGGGCGACAAGCGCCATGTGCTGGTGAGCAACCGGGTGGCCAACACCATCAGCCAGATCGACTACACCACGCAGCAGGTGGTGGCCGAGTTTCCTGGCCCCTCGGGCCCGGACTGCATGGACGTTTCGGCCGATGGCAAGCTGATCTTGGTCGCCTCGCGCTGGGCGCGCAAGCTCACCGTGATCGACATTGCCAGCCGCAAAGTGCTGCGCCAGATTCCGGTGGGCAAGTCGCCGCACGGGGTGTGGACTTTGGACCATGCGCCCCGCCAATAAACCGGGCTGGGCCACTCGGGGGCTGGCTGCGATGGCTGGCCTGGCGCTGGTGTGCAGCGCCCAGGCCGCCCCTTGCGAGCAGCCGGTTTATCTGACCTTTGACACCGGCCACATGGGCGTGGCCCCGCTGGTGGCCGATGTGCTCCAGCGCCATCAGGTGCGCGTGACCTTTTTTGCCGCCCAAGAAAAAACCCAAGAGGGCGACGGCACGCTGGGCCAGCATTGGGCCCCTTGGTGGCGCGCGCGGGCGCTCGAAGGCCATGCCTTTGCCTCCCACACCTACGACCACGCCTACTGGCGCGCCGACTTGCCGGGGGGGCGGTTTCGCATCCGCCCCAGTTCAGGCGCGCAGGCCGGGCGAGACCTGAACTGGTCGTCGCAGGACTACTGCGACAACCTGGGGCAAGCGGCACAGCGGCTGCAAGCCCTGACGGGCCAAGCGGCGCTGCCGCTTTTTCGGGCGCCGGGGGGCAAAACCTCGCCCGCGCTGCTGCAAGCGGCCAAGGCCTGTGGTTTTGCGCATGTGGGCTGGGCCGATGCCGGGTTTTTGGGCGACGAGCTCAACAGCGACAGATTTCCCAACGCCCGCTTGTTGGACCGGGCGCTCCAGACCATTCGGCCGGGCGACATTTTGATGGCGCATTTGGGCATTTGGTCACGCCAAGACCCTTGGGCCCCGGCGGTTCTGGAGCCCTTGGTCAAGGGCCTCAAGGCCCGTGGCTTGTGCTTTGCCACCCTGCGCGAGCACCCCAAGTACCGGCACTGGATCGAACACAACCCTTTGACGCGAGCGGGATCGCCGCACTTGCCACAATGACGCGATGGACGCATTGATTTCCTTTTTGGTCGACTTTGTGACCGACAGTTTTGCGGGGCTGCAGCAGCTGCTGTTTGAGCAAGTGGTGCAGCCGCTGGTCGTGCTGCTGGGCCAGGCCAACCTGCTGGAGCTGGCCTACGAAGGCACGGGTTGGCTGGTGGTGGGGCTGCTGCAGATCGCGGTCATGGTGGTGGTCATCGGCCCCATGCAGCGCCTTTGGCCCGTGACGCCTGTGCCAGACCGGCAAGCCGTGCGGGTGGACGTGCTCTACACCCTGATCCATCGGCTGGGCTTGTTCAAGCTGGCCATGTTTTTTACCTTCGAGGCGGCGTTCGAGCAAGGCTGGGGTCTGCTGCGCAGCCAGGGGCTGCCAACTTGGCACCTCGACGCGTTTTGGCCCGGCGTGAGCGACCAGCCGCTGGTGAGCTTCGTGGTGTATTTGGTGGTGCTGGACTTTGTGCACTACGGGCTGCACCGCGCCCAACACCAGTCCAACCGCTGGTGGGCGCTGCATGCGCTGCACCACTCACAGCAGCAAATGACCATGTGGAGCGACAACCGCAACCATGTGCTGGACGACGTGCTGACCAGCTTGATCTTGGCCACGGTGGCGGCTTTGATCGGCGTTGGCCCTGGGCAGTTTGTGGCGCTGGTGGCGATCGGCCAACTGAGCGAGAACTTCCAGCACGCCAATGTGCGCATCTGGTTTGGCCAGGTGGGCGAACGCCTGTGGATCAGCCCGCGCTTTCACCGGCGTCACCACAGCATTGGCATTGGCCACGAGTCCGAAGTGGCAGGCAAAAAGGTCTTGGGCGGCTGCAACTTCGGCGTGCTGCTGCCTTGGTGGGACATGCTCTTTGGCACCGCCGACTTCCAGGTGCGCTACGACCCCACAGGCGTGCGCGACCAAGTCGAGCAAGGCCGCAACTACGGGCACGGCTTTTGGGCGCAGCAGTGGCAGGGGGTGCTGCGCTTGATGGGCAGGGCTTGAAGGCTGGTGACAGCTTGCCTGCAGCGAGGCATTTGCAAGCCCGGTTAAGCTTGTCCCCATGCGACTTTTGATCGAATCTTTCTGGCGTGCGGCGTTTTATTGCTTGTACCCGCGTGTCATCTTTTTGTCGGTGTTGCCCTTGGTGCTCATGGTCTTGTTGGCCGGCACGCTGGGTTACTGGTTTTGGGACGATGCCGTGGCTCAGGTGCGCTTGTGGCTGGAGGCGTCGAGCTTGCTGGGCACCGTCTGGGCTTGGTTGGAGCAGGTGGGCGCGCTCAAGCTCAAAACCGTGGTGGCCCCGCTCTTGGTGATCTTTGCCGTCA
>JAHECM010000053.1 GCA_024641725.1 Limnohabitans sp.
CGGGGCGGTCGAGCCGCCGCGTTCGTGCTCCAGCAAAAATTTGGCAATGGCCCAGCCTTGGTTTTCTTCACCAATCAAGGCGTCGGCAGGCACCCGGGCTTCGTCAAAAAAGACCTGGTTGAACTCGTGGTCGCCCGAGATGCTGATGATCGGCCGCACCTGGATGCCCGGGTTGTTCAACTCGAACATCAAAAAACTGATGCCCTGCTGCGGCTTGCCGCTGTTGTCGGTGCGCACCAGACAAAACATGTGGCTGGCCCACTGGGCGTGGGTGGTCCAGATTTTGGAGCCGCTGATGACCCACTCCTGGCCCTCACGGCGGGCGCGGCACTGCAAAGACGCCAGGTCAGAGCCAGAACCGGGCTCGCTGTAGCCTTGGCACCAGTAGCTTTTGCCCTGCCGGATGTCGGGCAACCAGCGCTCTTTTTGGGCGGGGGTGCCAAACGCGATCAGCACGGGCGCGGCCATGACCAAGCCCAAGGGGGACAGGCGCGGCGCGTTGGCGGCCGCCATTTCGCTGGCAAAAATGTCGTGCTGGCGCGGTGTCCAAGCGCAACCGCCCCACTCTACCGGCCAATGCGGCGCGGCCCAGCCGCGTTTGTCCAATATTTTTTGCCAAGGCAAGCTGGCCTCAGGGTCCGAAAAAATGCCTGCGGTGCGGCTGCCGCCCAGGCGGATTTCGTCCGTCATCTCGGCGGCCACAAAGGCACGCACTTCGTCACGGAAAGCCAATTCTTCGGGGGTGAGCAGGTGGGTCATGGCGGCGTCCAATTCTCAAATTCAAAAGAGAAATTAAAAGGGGAAAGTCAAAGAGAGGGCCGGGGCCCCAAAGCCACCTCAGAAACCCACGTAGCGCACAAAATGGGCGGGCTCTTCGCGCACCGACTTGACGCTGTTGGCCACAAAGTCTTCGTCGGGGTAGCCCATGGCAATGCAGATCATGATGTTCTGGTCGTCTGGGATGCCTGCATGCTCGCGCACCACGGCGGACTGCATGATCCCCTGCCCATTGATCACGCTGCCCAGGCCGCGCTCCCAAGCGGCCAGCACCAGGGCGTGCGAAAAAGCCCCCAAGTCAAACTGGCTGATGGCGGCAGGTTCGAGGTATTTGTCGTAGGTCAGCACCAGCGAGACGGGAGCGTCGAACTGCCTGAACCCGCGCATGACCCAGTCGGTGCGCCGGGCCTTGTCGTCCCGGGCGATGCCCATGGCGTCAAACAGCTGCACGGCAATGTCCACCTGGCGCTGGCGGTGGATGCCTTCGTAGGCCTCTTTCATCGCAAAGTCGCGCTTGGGCGGCACGCCGTTGACCATGTTCTCGCTGTTGCCCCGGCGGATGCGGTCCAGCGGCTCGCCCGTGACCACATGCACATGCCAAGGCTGGGTGTTCATGGACGAGGGCGACCACTTGGCCACTTCGATGATGTCTTCGATCACCGCCCGAGGCACCGGCTTTTGCTGGTAGCCCCGGATGCTTTTGCGGTGCTTGATCAGTTCTGAAAATTCCATAGCGCGTTCTCCTGCGGCGAGGATGGGCGAAATGGCGCTCAGCGTCAATGCGCGGCTGTTGCCTGCGTTACTGTTCAGGCCCCGGGCATGAGGCCCCCGCACGGGCGTCAGGCGGCCTCAGTCCAAAGACTCGACCACTTCGGTCACGCTGCGAAAGGCGTCAATCGCGGTCGGGAAACCGCAATACACGGTGGCGTGCAACATGATTTCGCGCAGTTCCTCGGGCGTGGCACCGTTGTTGAGCGCGCCACGCACATGGGCTTTGAGCTCGTGTTGCTTGCCTTGGGCGGTCAGCATGGCCACGGTGATGAGGCTGCGGGTTTTGAGGTCCAGCCCCGGGCGTTGCCACACATTGCCCCAGGCGTTGCGGGTGATGAACTCTTGCATGGGCAAGGTGTAGTCGGTGGCATTGCTCAAGGCACGGTCCACATAGGCAGGGCCCATGACCTGGTTGCGGGTGACCAAGCCGGCCTGGGTGGCGGCGTCTTGGGACAAATCTTGCGGTGTTTTGGACATGACAGGCTCCTGAAAAGACCATCAGCATAATGCGCTGGTGGGCCCGTGCCTGAATGCACTGGCCTTTTTCAACACACATGCCCGCATGCCCCTCCCTGCGCGGGCGCCCGCACCGAAAGCCCCTGATGAGCACCCGTTACCCCGCCCCCGAGATCAAAGACTTGCCCGAAGACATCCGCGCCAAAGTGCTGGAGGTGCAAGAAAAAGCCGGTTTTGTGCCCAATGTGTTTTTGGCCTTTGCCCGCCGCCCTGCCGAGTGGCGTGCGTTTTTTGCGTACCACGACGCCTTGATGGTGCCCGAGTCGGTGGGGCGCGAAAGCGGCCTGAGCAAGGGCGATCGCGAAATGATCGTCACCACCACCAGCGCCGCCAACCACTGCCTTTACTGCGTGGTGGCCCACGGTGCCATTTTGCGCATTTACGAGAAAAAACCTTTGGTGGCCGACCAAGTCGCCATCAACCACCGCAAGGCCGACATCAGCCCCCGTCAGCGCGCCATGCTGGACTTTGCGATGAAGGTCTGCCAACAGTCTGCCGAGATCGAAGAAGCCGACTTTGCCGCCCTGCACGACCACGGCTTTGACGACGAAGACATCTGGGACATTGCGGCCATCACCGCTTTCTTTGGCCTGTCCAACCGCATGGCCAGCTTCAGCGGCATGATGCCCAACCCCGAGTTCTATGCGATGGGCCGGGTGCCCAAACCCAAGGCCGCTTGAAACCCTGGATCGCTGCAATGCGGCAATCCAAGGGCCCCTCACTGCGTGCTGGTGTCCGCCACTGACCGCGAAGCGCCAGGACGCACCAACAAAGCCACCGCCACCTGCACCAAAGCGTCTTCCAGCGCCACACTGCCTAACAGGGGGGACTTTTCTAGGCTGGCGCTTCGCAAGGTGCCGATCACCGAGCGGGTCAGCACAAACAACTGCGCCGCCGTGGGCGAAGGCAATTGTGGGTGGGCAATGCGCTCAAAAAATATGGCCAATCGGTCAGCCACTTGTCGCACCACGCTGGCGGTTTCATCGGGCTGTTCTACGGACCAGCCCAGCCGGATCAGGCTTTGTGAGAAGCCTTTGCCCGTGGCAAAGCCCTGCACGATGATGCGCAGCACTTGGCGCAGCACATCTTGCACGTTGGCGCTGGCCACGTCGGCGCGGGCCTCCAGCGCGCAAAGACAGTCCTCCAGCGCGTCCAGCACCATGCCCTGCCCGCGCACCGCCATGGCGCGCAGCAGCACCTCTTTGCTTGGAAAGTACTGGTAAAGCGTGCCAATCGAAAAACCCGCCGTGGCCGCCACCTTGTTGGTGGTCAAAGCGGCTTCGCCCTCCCTGTCCAAAATCTGAGCAGCGGCTTTGAAAAGGGTTTGAATCGTTTGCTGCGCCCTCGCCTGCAAGGGCTGGCGACGCTGATCTGGCGTGGCTTTGGCGGCATGGGGTCTTTGAGTTGAAGGCATGGCCAGTATGTTTTTAAATGTGAGCAGCTTGCGAGTTGTGCAGGCCGTTTTAATGTGAATAATCCTCACATTCTGTTCTTTTTTGAAAATCCAAGCCATGACCGAGCACACACCCGCGCCCAGCCCCACCGATTTGACGGTGCGCAAACTGGCCATTGACTTGTCCAAAGGCTTCTCGCGCCATTGGAACGGCGGGGATGCGTTTTTGACGGCTTATGCCAACGCGCTGTCCATGAGTTTTCCGGTGGGCGAGCAGTTTTTCATCGACTCGGTGCGCAATGGGGGCAAGCAATTGCCCGACACTCCAGAAAACGCCGAGCTCAAAGCCACCGTGAAAGGCTTCATTGGCCAAGAAGCCACGCACCGGCATTTGCATGCTTTGTACAACGCGCACCTTGAAACACAAGGCTTGGTCAACCACTGGGGGCCGCGCGCCTTGAAGCGCCAAGAAATGGGCCGTCGCGAACTCTTCGACAAAAGCGACAAGGGCTATTTGCACGAGCTGGCGATCACCGCCGCGTTTGAACATTTCACCGCGATTTTTGGCGACCAAGTGCTGGAGTCTGAAGGCCAATCAGGGGACTGGTTTGCCCACGCCGAGGAGCCGCTGCGCACCCTGTGGCGCTGGCACGCTGCCGAAGAGTCAGAACACAAATGCGTGGCGTTTGACCTGTACACCCGCCTGGGCGGCAACCACGCTTGGCGCATGCGCTGGTTTGGGTACGTCTGCATCCAGTTCTCGACCGATGTGCTGCGCCAAACCGTCAACAACCTCTGGCACGACCGCACGCTGCACAAGCCCTCCACCTGGTGGTCAGCAGCCAAATTTTTGTTTGGGCGTCATGGCATCGTTTGGCGCAGCGCCCGCCCTGTCTGGGCCTACACGCGCCGGGACTTTCACCCCATGCAAGTGGGCAGCGCCACACAGGCCGCCCAGTGGCTGCGCGACCATGCTCACCAGTGGACCGCTGTGGGTGCAGCGGGGGCGGCCAAGGCTTGAAGCGACGCGGCTCAAAGCCCCCCGCTCAAACCGCCCCCGTCAGGTCAAGGCGTGACCATCTCACGCACCCAGTCGGGCAGCGCAACCGCTTTTTGCAACGGAAAGTCGACCCAAATGGTGGTGGCCCCGCCTGCGGCGTCGATGCGGCCCGGCTGGTCTGCGCGCTCCAAGGTGCACCAGCTCTCAAAGGTTGTGCGCCCCGGATCGCTCACGTACATCTTGGCCAAGATGTCGCCCGGGTACTCGAACTGTTTGTAAAAGTTGCAAAACGCGTTGACGATGACCGGCCCCTGCCCTTGCGGGTTCACCTGGCAGCCAATCGACTCAAACCAGTCGATCCGCACCGTCTCCAAGTAGCGAAAGTAGACGGTGTTGTTGACGTGGCCCATGGCGTCCATGTCGCCCCAGCGGATGGGGATCACCAATTCATGCACCTGTTTTTTGTGCGCCGGCAGTTCCAACTTCATGGCCGGACCCCGGGTTTGCGCGCCGTTTTGAATGCATACGCCATGTCAAGTCCTCAGAGAAAAAGGGGTGGGAGTGTGCTGACGCCATTGTGCTTGGGAACGGTTTTTGGGCCGCATAAAATGAGTCACGCGCCAGACAGGCCACGCTTTGCACGAGCAGGTTTGTCCGGCAACACCGGTTTTGAAACTTTGACCCAAGAGAGACGTTCATGAGCCCGCAAGAAATTCTGAGCACCTACGGCCCCCGTGAAGCCATGGAATACGACGTGGTCGTGGTCGGTGGGGGCCCCGGCGGCCTGTCCACGGCCATCCGCCTGAAGCAGCTGGCCGCCGAAAAAGGCCAGGACGTGTCGGTCGTGGTGCTCGAAAAAGGCGGCGAGCCCGGCGCGCACATTTTGTCGGGCGCCATCATGGACCCCAAGGCCCTGAGCGAGCTGTTTCCCAACTGGAAAGAACTGGGCGCCCCCCTCAACCAGCCCGTGACCGACGACGCTTGGAGCTTTCTGAGCGAGACCGGTGCCACCCGCACCCCCAACTTGCTCTTGCCCGAGTGCGCGCAAAACCACGGCAACTACATCATCAGCCTGAGCAATTTCACCCGCTGGCTGGGGCAGCAGGCCGAGAACTTGGGTGTGGAAATTTTCCCTGGCTTCACCGCTGCCGAAGTGCTCTACAACGACGATGGTTCAGTGAAGGGCGTCGCCACCGGCAACATGGGTGTGGGCAAAGACGGCGAACCGACCGAGAACTTTCAACTCGGCATGGAACTGCACGCCAAGTACACCGTGTTTGCCGAAGGCGCACGCGGCCACCTGGGCAAGCAGCTGATCGCCAAATACAAATTGGACGAAGGCCGTGACCCGCAAACTTACGGCATCGGCATCAAAGAGGTCTGGGAGATCGACCCCTCGCGCCACACGCCCGGCTTTGTCATGCACACCGCCGGCTGGCCCATGAACAACGACACCTACGGCGGCGCGTTCATGTACCACATGGAGGACAACAAAATCGCCATTGGCTACGTGGTCGGCCTGGACTACGCCAACCCTTGGCTCAGCCCCTTTGAAGAGTTCCAGCGCTGGAAAACCCACAACAACATCCAGTGGTACTTCACCAACGACGCGGGCGAAGTCAACGCCAAACGCATCGGCTACGGCGC
>JAHECM010000056.1 GCA_024641725.1 Limnohabitans sp.
TCGATCAAGCGTCTGAAGGACATGAAGGCTCAGCAAGAAGTCGGCCTCGACAGCCTGAGCAAAAAAGAGCAACTGGTGTTCAAGCGCGAGATGGAAAAGCTCGAAAAAGACATCGGCGGTATCCAGGACATGGCCACCTTGCCTGACGCCATCTTCGTGATCGACGTGGGTTACCACAAAATCGCCATCTCGGAAGCCAAGAAGCTGGGCATCCCATTGATCGGTGTGGTCGACTCCAACCATTCGCCTGAAGGCATTGACTACATCATTCCTGGCAACGACGACTCGGCCAAGGCCGTGGCACTGTACGCCCGTGGCATCGCTGACGCGATCATCGAAGGCCGTGCCAACGCCGTGAACGACGTGGTCCAGGCTGTGGCCGCCGAAGGTGCTGACGAATTCGTTGAAGCCTGAGCCCCTAAGACTCGATGAAAGGGGCTTTTTTGGCCCCTTTTTTTTAACCTGATTTGAATCTGATTACGGAGAATTGAAATGGCAGCTATTACTGCAAGCATGGTCGCTGAACTGCGCGCCAAAACCGATGCCCCCATGATGGAGTGCAAAAAAGCCCTGACCGAAGCCGAAGGCGACATGGCCAAGGCCGAAGAGTTGTTGCGCGTCAAGTTGGGCACCAAGGCCGGCAAGGCCGCTTCGCGCGTGACCGCCGAAGGCGTGGTGACCAGTTTCGTCAACGGCACCACTGGCGCCATGATTGAAGTCAACTGCGAAACCGACTTCGTGACCAAGAACGACAGCTTTTTGGCTTTGGCCAATGCAGCGGCCCAATTGGTGGCAGAACACAACCCGGCTGACTTGGCTGCTTTGGGCGAACTGCCTTACAGCCAAGACGGCTTTGGCCCCACCCTCGAAGAAGTGCGCAAGGGCCTAATTGGCAAGATCGGCGAGAACATGAGCTTTCGCCGCTTCAAGCGTGCGGCGGGTGCTGCCAAGATCGCCAACTACCTGCACGGCACCCGCATCGGTGTGTTGGTCGAATTTGACGGCGACGAAACCGCTGCCAAAGACGTTGCCATGCACGTTGCAGCCATGAAGCCTGTGTCCTTGACCAGCGCTGAAGTGCCTGCTGAATTGATCGAAAAAGAGCGCTCGGTCGCAGCTGCCAAAGCGGCTGAGTCGGGCAAGCCTGCGGACATCGTGACCAAGATGGTCGAGGGCTCGGTTCAGAAATACCTGAAAGAAGTCTCTTTGTTCAACCAATCGTTCGTCAAAAACGACAAGCAAACGGTTGAGCAAATGCTCAAGGCGGCCAACACCACTGTGAAAGCGTTCACGCTGTATGTGGTGGGCGAGGGCATTGAGAAGAAGGTTGACGACTTCGCTGCCGAAGTGGCAGCCCAAGTGGCCGCTGCCCAAGCTGCAGCCTGATCCTTTGCTACCCCGCCACCGTTAAACTTTCACCCCAGATTGATCAAGGAGTTCCGCATGACCATGCCCCAGCCAGCCCACAAGCGCATTTTGCTCAAGCTGTCAGGGGAGGCCTTGATGGGGGACGACCAGTTCGGGATCAACCGTGCCACGATCGTGCGCATGGTCGAAGAAATCGCTGAAGTGACCCGTTTGGGTGTGGAAGTGGCGGTGGTGATCGGTGGCGGCAACATCTTTCGAGGTGTTGCCGGGGGGGCCGTTGGCATGGACCGTGCCACGGCCGACTACATGGGCATGCTGGCCACGGTGATGAATTCGCTGGCGCTGGCCGATGCCATGGGCAAGGCCGGGTTGACCGCCCGTGTCATGTCGGCGATTGGCATTGACCAAGTGGTTGAGCCTTATGTCCGCCCCAAAGCCTTGCAATACCTCGAAGAGGGCAAGGTGGTGGTGTTTGCCGCAGGTACTGGCAACCCGTTTTTCACCACCGATACGGCCGCGGCTTTGCGCGGCGCAGAAATCGGTGCCGAAGTGGTGCTCAAGGCCACCAAGGTCGATGGTGTGTACACCGCTGACCCGAAAAAAGACCCCCACGCTACTCGCTACAGCCAACTCACGTTTGACGAGGCCATGTCGCAAAATCTGGGCATCATGGATGCCACCGCTTTTGCTTTGTGCCGTGACCAAAAATTGCCCATCAAGGTGTTCTCCATCTTCAAGAATGGCGCCTTGAAGCGTGTGGTCATGGGTGAAGACGAGGGCACTTTGGTGCATGTTTGAGTTCATGTTTTCCGAAAGAGTCATATGACGATCGCAGACATCAAGAAAAACAGTGAAACCAAGATGGAGTTGTCCATCGCGGCCTTCAAAAACAATTTGACCAAGATCCGCACTGGCCGAGCCAATCCCGCTTTGCTGGACACCATCCATGTGGATTACTACGGCTCGCCCGTGCCCCTGTCCCAGGTGGCCAACGTGTCCTTGTTGGACTCGCGCACCATCAGCGTGCAGCCGTGGGAAAAAGGCATGGGTGCCAAGATCGAGAAGGCCATCCGTGAAAGCGATTTGGGTTTGAACCCGGCGTCAATGGGCGATTTGATCCGCGTGCCCATGCCACCCATGAGCGAAGAGCGTCGCAAAGAAATGACCAAACTGGTCCGCACCGAAGGCGAAAATGCCAAGATCGCCGTGCGCAATCTGCGCCGGGATGCCAATGAATCGGTCAAAAAACTGGTCAAAGACAAAGAAGCTTCTGAAGACGATCAAAAGCGCACCGAAACCGAAGTGCAAAAATTGACTGACAAGCGGATCATTGAAATTGATCAGCTCGTGGCCGCCAAAGAGCAGGAAATTCTGGCCGTCTGAGTCGGATGGTTGCTTTGTCCTTCCAATCCGATCTTCAGGGCCGCTTTTTGCGGCCTTTTTTACTGGGAAACCCATGCTCAAACAAAGAGTGATCACCGCCTTGTTGCTGTTGGCGGTGTTTTTGCCAGCCCTGTTCGCCCAAGACAGCATGCCTTTCATGGTCTTGACCCTGGTCTTGATCAGCGCTGGCGGTTGGGAGTGGGGGCGCCTCAATGGCTGTCAAGCTGTGAGCGCTTGGCTGGGTGGGGTGCTGTGCTTCGGTGTATGCCTTGCGGCGCTGGTGGCGGGGTGGACTGCGCAGGCGATGGGCGGTTTGTGGACCTTGGCCGGGGGGCTGTGGGTGTTGTTGGGGGCCTGGATGATCGGACGCGGGGTGTCCGCTTGGGGCACTTGGTCACGCTGGTTGCGCTGGATAGGTGGCTTGGCCTTGCTGGTGGTGGCTTGGTTGGCCATGGTGCAGGCCCATCGGCGTGGGGTGAATTTTTTGTTGTCGGTGTTGGTGCTGGTTTGGGCCGCAGATGTTTTTGCCTATTTTGCAGGGCGTGCTTGGGGGGGGCGTTGGGTCAAGGTCAAGCTGGCGGCGGCCATCAGCCCGGGCAAGAGCTGGGAAGGCGTATTTGGGGGCATGGTCGGCGTGTTGCTGGTGGCGATGCTGTGGGTCACGGCGGACCAACGCTGGTCTTTGGCATCGGCCAGCTTGTTCAGCGTGTTGTGGGGACGGGGCGCGGGCTTTGCGCTCGTGGCCTTGCTGTTCATGACCGCCATGAGCGTGGTGGGCGACCTGGTGGAGTCCTTGGTCAAACGCAGCGCGGGTGCTAAGGACAGCTCCGCTTTGCTGCCTGGCCACGGCGGCGTGCTTGACCGCCTGGACGCTTTGTTGCCAGCCTTGCCTTTGGCCATGATGCTGGTCTCTTGGATAGAAATGCAGGCATGAGTCCCATGAAATCAAAACAATGCATCACGGTGTTGGGTTCAACCGGGTCGATTGGCACCAACACACTGGACGTGCTGGCACGGCACCCCGAGCGCTTTGATGTCTATGCCTTGACGGCGGCTCGCCAAGTGGAGCCCATGCTGAACCAATGCGCGAAGTTCAAACCACGCGTCGCCGTCATGGCGCAAGAGGATGCGGGACGCCAATTGGCCGAACGCGTTCGGGCCGAAGGGCTGGCCACCGAGGTGCGCTGGGGCCAACAAGCCCTGGACGAGGTGTCCGCTGACCCCGAGGTGGATGCCGTCATGGCGGCCATTGTGGGCGCTGCGGGCCTGTCACCGTGTCTGGCCGCCGCGCGGGCAGGCAAGCGTTTGTTGCTGGCCAACAAAGAAGCCTTGGTGGTGGGCGGCGAGGTTTTTTTGGCGGCTGTTCAGCAAGGTGGAGCGACCTTGTTGCCCATTGACAGTGAGCATTCTGCGATTTTTCAATCTCTGCCGGATAACCCCGGCACCTGGGCGCAGCGCATCGACAAAATCATCTTGACGGCCTCGGGTGGGCCATTTCGCAGCCGCGAAGTGGCCAGCTTGAAAGAAGTGACGCCTGAGCAGGCCTGCGCCCACCCCAATTGGGTGATGGGGCGTAAGATTTCAGTGGACTCGGCCACCATGATGAACAAGGCGCTGGAAGTGATTGAGGCGCGGTATTTGTTCGGTGTCACGCCCGAGCAGCTCGAAGTCGTCATCCACCCGCAAAGCATCATCCATTCGATGGTGCAGTACAAAGACAGCTCGGTCGTTGCACAACTGGGCACACCCGACATGCGGGTGCCCATTGCCTACGGCCTGAGCTGGCCAGAGCGCATGGCGTCAGGGGCCTCGACCTTGGATTTCAAAGCCCTTCCTGCCATGACTTTTGAGGCGATGGATGCACATGGACATCCGGAGCGCTTTCCGGGGCTGGCGCTGGCATGGCAAACCCTGGGCGCTCGACCGGGCAGTTGCGCCATTTTGAATGCTGCCAACGAAGTGGCCGTGGAGGCGTTCTTGAATCGCCAAATCCGGTTTGATCAAATTCATGGGGTCAACGAAGCCACGCTGGCTGCGCTGACCCTGGGTGCCCCCCAAACCCTCGACGACTTGATGGAAATTGACCGTCTGGGGCGCTTGCAAGCCAAGGCACAAGTGGCTCAGTGCTCGCGCTGATGTTTGTCAAGTTGGGGCGTTCGCAGGCGCTGTGTCGCCGCCATTTGGGGTTCTGATTTGCCCGTTCCTTGTGCTGTGTTCTGCAACTGCGCCGCGTGCCAACTGGGGTATTATCTTTGGGCACGGTTTGGTCGGCTGTTTGACCCTTCAAAGGGGGCGGTTTCAGCAATACGCGCGTCTGACAAGGATGCGGTCTTGTTGGTTCTGCATCGGTTTATTGAGTTGAACCTGCCCAAACTTTCATCACGTCTATGACAGACAGATTCATTGCATCCATGACATTTCCCTCTATCCATCGACGCATTTGGCCCGCCACGGTGGCATTGTTGGCCTCCTTGACGCAGATCCATTCGGCTTGGGCGCTTGAACCCTTCACGGTGCGAGATATCCGCGTCGATGGCTTGCAACGCATTGAGGCTGGAACCGTTTTTGCATCCTTGCCCGTGAGGGTGGGGGACACTTTTTCAGACGAAAAAGGGGCCGCTGCCATTCGGGCCTTGTTTGCATTGGGCTTGTTCAAAGACGTGCGGCTGGAAACCCAAGGCGATGTGCTCGTGGTCGTGGTGGAGGAGCGCCCTTCGGTGGCTGCCCTGGAATTCGTGGGCCTCAAAGAATTCGACAAAGATGTGCTGATCAAGGCGCTCAAAGAAGTGGGCCTGGCCGAGGGTCGCCCTTACGACAAAGCGCTGGCCGACAAGGCCGAGCAAGAGCTCAAGCGCCAATACATTGGCCGAAGCCTGTACGCCGCCCAAGTGGTGACCACTGCGACCCCGATTGACCGCAACCGTGTCAACCTGACCTTCACGATCACCGAGGGCGGACCTGCCAAAATCGCACAAATCCAGATCGTCGGTAACCAGGTTTTCTCCGAGTCAACCTTGCGTGACCAGTTCAACTTGGACACCGGTGGCTGGATGAGCTGGTACACCAAAGCCGATCGCTATTCCCGCACCAAGCTCAATGCCGATCTGGAGAGCCTGCGCTCGTATTATTTGGGGCGGGGCTTTTTGGAGTTCCGAATCGACTCGACCCAAGTGTCCATGTCGGCGGACAAGCAAGAAATGACCATCACCATCAACATCACAGAAGGCGAGCGCTTTGTGGTGTCGGGTGTCAAACTCGAGGGCAATTACCTCGACAAAGAAGACGAGTTCAAGGCCCAGGTCAAAATTTTGCCGGGTGAGCCCTACAACGCGGAGACCGT